>JAZLGV010000024.1:0-27172 GCA_045616505.1 Candidatus Gastranaerophilaceae bacterium
AACTTGTTTCGGAATCTTATCAATATAAATGTCTGGTTTCACTTGATGATAATTCTATAAAAATTATCGGCAAAGTTGTTTGGGCAGGTTCAAAATTATAGGGAGAACCCAAATTTCTGAAAGAAATTTGCGTGAGATTCCCACCATATAAATCGAACGAAAAAAAAGAACCTCCTCAGAGGTTCTTTTTTAACTTGTTGTGGGGCGAGAGGTGGGAATCGAACCCACGAATATCGGAACCACAATCCGAGGCCTTAACCACTTGGCAACACCCGCCACACAAATCTTTTAACTAATTGATACGTTGGAACATATAACCTATGCCACGAGCAGTCAATATCAATTCAGGATTTGCTGGGTCAGTTTCTAATTTTGAACGCAATCTTGAAATGTGTACATCAACAACTCTTGTATCAATTCTATGATCAGGTGGATATGCCCAAACATGTTGCAAGATTTCGTTTCTTGAATATGCTTGACCAGAGTTATTTACCAACAATTCTAACAAGCTGAATTCCATACCAGTAAGTCTGATACGTTCATTCTTTCTGAATACTTGTCTTCTTGCTGTATCAATTTTGATATTACCTGTTGTAATAACATTCTTTGTAATTTTACCAGTTGGAACAACAGTTTCTCTGTTATTTGTTCTTCTCAAAACAGCTTTAACTCTTGCTTCCAATTCTTTTGGACTGAAAGGTTTGATTACATAGTCATCAGCACCTAATTCTAATCCTGTAATTCTTTCTGAAACATCACCCAATGCTGTCAAAATAATGATTGGAACATCTGATGTTCTTCTGATTTCTCTTGTAACTCCGTAACCATCCATTTTTGGCATCATTACGTCTAATACAATCAAATCAGGATTTGTTTTATTAAACACATTAACAGCTTCTTCACCGTCTTCAGCTACTACAACTTCATAGCCTACCATTTTTAAACGTGTTTCTAAAATTCTTCTGATACTTGCTTCATCATCCGCTACTAGAATGCGTTGACGAGAATCTGTTTCACCTTGCATTTCTTCTGTCATATTTCAGTCCTTAATTTACTTTCTTGTACTACTCAAGCCATATTACAAAATATTTCTTTTTATGTAGTTTTTTAATAAATATGTATTTATATTAATTTAATCAAACCTAAATTGCAAGCACTTTTTTTAAAAATTTTGAATAATTTTTTATTTTTTTTCACAATGCTAATATTTACCCTGAATTCAGCAAATCAAAATTAAGATTATACTTAATTGAAACCGACTCTTTTAAATCAGAAATCTTGTCAAGTCCATTATTTTTTACGTACTCAAATGCTTCTTTTCTTGCCATATCCAAAATTTTTGTATCTCGCACAATATCTGCTACCAACAAGTCAGGAAGTCCGCTTTGTCTTGTCCCCAAAAATTCTCCAGGACCTCTGAGTTGCAAATCTTGTTCTGCAATAACAAAGCCATCGTTTGTTTGAGTCATTATATCTAATCTTGTAAGTGTTTCTTGTGATTTTGTCGCCGTTACCAACACACAATAAGATTGCAAATCTGAACGACCTACACGACCTCTCAACTGATGAAGTTGAGAAAGTCCAAACCTTTCTGCGTTTTCTATAACCATCACAGTTGCATTTGGAACATCAACACCAACTTCTACAACTGTTGTTGATACCAAAATATCATATTTTTTCGCTTTAAAATCAGCCATTACCTGTTCTTTTTCTTGATTTTTCAACTTACCATGCAACAAACCGATTTTTAAGTCAGGGAAAACAGCTTCCTGCAAATACTCAGCTTCTTTAGTAGCCGCTTTTGCTGACAAAGTTTCACTTTCATCAATCAATGGATAAACAACATAAGCCTGACGGCCTTTTTCTACTTCTGACTTAATCAATTTATGAACACTTACCCTGCTTGAACCTCTAACAAGTGAAGTCTTTATTGGCTTTCTACCTTTTGGAAGTTCATCAATTATTGTCAAATTCAAATCACCATGCATTGTCAAAGCCAAAGTTCTAGGAATTGGAGTAGCCGTCATCGTAAGCAATTGAGGTAATTTCGATTTGTTTTTCAAGAGGTTTCGTTGTTTTACCCCGAACCTATGTTGTTCATCAACAATCACTGCACCCAAATTATCAAATTTCACGTCATCCTGAATTAGTGCATGTGTACCAACTGCAATTTTCATTTGACCATTTTGCAAATCAGTTTTCAACGCATCTCTCAACTTTTTCTTATTTGAGCCCAAGAACAAACCAACAGAAATACCCATCGGAGTGAGCCAAGAAGTTAAATTATTAAAATGTTGTTGCGCAAGAATTTCTGTTGGCGCCATCAATGCCGCTTGATAACCATTTTCAACTGCAGCAAGCAACATTATTGTTGCAACAACGGTTTTACCACTACCAACATCACCTTGCAAAAGTCTTTGCATTCCACCTTTTGAATTTAAATCACGCAAAATATCATCAACCGCTCTTTTTTGCGCATTAGTAAGTTCAAATGGCAAAGATTTTATAAATTTATTCACCAAGCCTTTTTCTTTAATTTTCAAAGGAATTGAATTACTATTATGCCTGTTTTCTTCTCTTAAAATTGCCAAACGGAGTTGAATTAAAAACAATTCTTCAAACACAAGAGAAAACCGTGCTTTTTCAAGCATCTCCATTGAGTTTGGGAAATGCATTTGAAAAACTGCTTCTGATTTTTCAAGCATATCATATTTTTCACGAATTTCTTTTGGAACAATAGTTTTAATCTTATTTTTGTATATTGAAATTGTCTGAAATATCGTTTTTCTTAAAGTTTTTATATTAATCAAATCGTTTAATGGATAAATCGGCACAATACGACCTAAATTCAAATTACTTGTTTCGCCTTCAGAAAAATCACCTGACAATATTGAATATTGAGGCTTATCAAAAGTTAATCGTCCGTCAAAAGAATTAAATTTAACTTTTCCTGAAACCATAATTGATGCGTATTTAGGAAACATTGATTTATATCGTTCAAGCATTACTCTATTTGCTTTTGCATAAAAGAAACTCAAATCAAGACTTCCTGATTCATCCGCTATAGTAACTTTTAAAACACTTAACTTATTTTTGGTAACAAAAGACGAAACGCTTTTAATCTTAGCAAAAACAGTTGTCGTTTCATCAACTTTCAAATGCTTTATCAAAGTTCTTGTTGAGTAATCAATATGACGTTTTGGAAAATAAAATAACAAATCTAACGCAGAAAAAATACCCAACTTATTTAGTGCTGCGCCAACTTTTGCACCAACACCTTTTATGCAAGAAACATCTACTTGTTCAGGATTTCTATCTACAAGCGAAGACTCTTGCACTTCTTGTTTTTCTGCCTGCAAAGCCATTGATACAACTTTTACAAACCTTTCTATTGTTCGTTTTCTCTGTGGCATTGAATCGGTCAAATAAAGTTCAAAAAGTTCTTCTAAAATTTTCCATTTTTGATTTTTATCTTTTTTATATATTTTTCGAAGTTCTTCAATCATAAACTTAGAAAACACACAAGTTTTTCCCATAATGTTTATGTATTGATATTTTCTTTCGACTTCAATAGCTTTTTTAATTTGTTCTAAATTTTCAAACATAGCAATACAGTTTTAAATTTCATCAATCAATTTTGGTAAAATTTCAAACACATCTCCCACTATTCCAAAATCAGCAACATCAAAAATTGGAGCATCTTTATCTTTATTTATCGCAATTATCTTATCAGACATATTCATACCGACAACATGTTGAATAGCACCTGAAAGCCCACATGCAATATACAATTTTGGAGATACAGTTTTTCCTGTTTGTCCAATGTGACAAGAACTATCTACCCATCCTCTTTCAACAACAGGACGAGTTGCACCAACTTTTCCACCTAATTTATCTGCAAGTTTTTTCAACATTCTAAAACCTTCAGCAGATTTCATTCCCAAGCCACCAGCAACAATCACTTCTGCATTTTCAAGCGAACCTGTTTTATCTTGCTCACTTTTTATAAATTCAATTAATTTTACTTCATCTGTCAAATCATCTATTTGCGGATTAAAATAAACTACTTGTGTATTTTTATGTACCTCAACTGGTTTTATTTTCAATACGCTTGGTCGAACAGTTGCCATTTGCGGTAGATTTTTACACAAGATTGTAGCCATCAAATTCCCGCCAAAAGTAGGTCTTGTTGCTGCAAGTAAGCCTTTTTCATTAATATCTAAACTTATACAATCTGCAGTTAAACCAGTATTCAAAGCAGAAGAAATTCTTGGAGCTATATCTCTACCTTCTGTTGTTGCCCCCAAAAGCATTATATAAGGATTTTCTTGTTTTATTAAATTAATAAGACTTTTTGAATAAAGAGAAGTTGAAAAAGTTGAAAAATCACCTTGCGAAGGACAATACAAAACATCAAAATATCCACAATCGACAATTTCTTGTATGACTTTATCAGTTTTATTTAACAATACAGCACAAATTTTTGCACCACATAATTTCACAGACAAATCCAAAGCGGCACAACCAAGTTCTTTTACAACAGGTGCTAACTCACCTGTTCTTGTTGTTTGAGCATATATAAAAATTGTTTTTGCACTATCTGACATATTTATCCTTATTTCAAATATTCTGATATTTTTTGTTTAAAAATTTCGACAGTTTTTCCACTATCTTCTGCAACAATAATTTCACCACTACTTTTTTGTTCAGGACGAAAAGCTTTTGAAACATAAGTTGGAGAACCTTTCATTCCAACTTCACTAGCATCTAAACCTATATCTTCAGCTGATAGCACTTTAATGTCAGCCTTTAATGCTTTTTCAAAGCCAGAAATCAAAGGGCGTCTAAGTTCATCTGCTTTTTTCACACACAACAAAGCAGGCAATTCTGCTTGTAAAACATCGATACCATCTTCAACTTCTTTTTCAACGACAACTTTTTCTTCATCACAAGAAACAAGTTTTTGAACATAAGTAACTTGCGGAATATCTAATTTTTGAGCAATACTTGGACCTGTTTGAGCAGTATCTCCATCAATTGCAAATTGACCGCATATAATCAAATCATAATCAGGTGCAACTGTTTTTATCGCTGCCGCTAAAGTTCTTGAAGTTGCAATTGTATCAGCTGCCGCAAATTTTCTATCTGAAACTAAAAAAGCTTCATCTGCGCCTACTGAAATTGCACTTTTTAAAATTTCAACAGCTTGCGGAGGCCCCATTGTTAAAACTGAAATTGTAGTTTCTGGAACTTCATCTTTTATTTTTAACGCTGTTTCAATCGCATAACAATCGGATGGATTAATTATGCTTTCTACACCATCTCTTTGAATAGTATTATTTTCTGTCCACTGAATATCGCTTGTATCAGGAACTTGTTTTATACATAAAACTATTTTCATAAAAATTATTTTTGTTTACGTTGTTTTTCTTGAATATCTAATGCTGCGTTGTGAGCAAGAATATAAACTGAGCATGTGTTATATGGTTTTAAAAACCAAGCACATCTTTCTTGAGAGCAAATAACTTCAACGTCGTTTCCTGCACTTTTCAATGGGCAGTAAGGTGTATTTTTTGATGACATATATTTATCCTTTCACTTTCATATTTAATAAATTGCAATTTTCATCACGTTTTCGTTCTATATCTTTATAAATTCTTGTACGATTTATGACCTCATCAAAATCGATTTTGTGAGCATCGAAATCAGGGCCATCTACACAAGCAAATTTAACTTCGCCGCCAACAGTAATTCTACAAGCTCCACACATGCCTGTACCATCAACCATAATCGGATTCATACTTGCTTCTGTATAAATACCTTTATCACGAGTAAGTTCTGCAACTGCACGCATCATTGGCATTGGCCCAACTGCAATTGCATAATCGACTTTTTCACTATTCATTATTCTTTCCATAACTTGTGTTACAAAACCTTTTTCGCCACAAGTTCCGTCATCAGTAGTAACAAATAATTCAGTACATGCTGATTTCATTTTTTCTTGCCAGAACAATAAATCTTTATTTCTAGCACCCATAATCATGTAAACTTTATTACCAGCATCCTTAAACGCTTTTGCTATCAAATAACAAGGAGCTGCTCCATAACCACCAGCCAAACAAACAACTGTTCCGTAATTTTTTACATGTGTAGGCTGACCTAAAGGTCCAACTAAATCAACAATTTCATCACCTACACCTAATTGTGCAAGTTTTTTTGTTGTATAACCAACCGCCATATAAACAATTGTCAATATTCCATTTTCTTTATCAACATCAGCTATGGTCAAAGGTATTCTTTCGCCATTTTCTTCAACTCTCAAAATAATGAATTGACCAGCCTTAGCATTTCTAACTACAAAAGGAGCTTCTATTCTCAATTCGTATTGATTTGGACAAAGTTCAATTTTTTCTATAATTTTATATCCCACAAAAGACTCCTTTATATAATTCTTACTAAAACATTAAAATTATACGACAAAAATTCAAACTTGTAAAAATATTAAACTTCTTTAATACCATTTACAATTTCCTTACCAAATTCATACGCAATAAAATATTTTCTATACTTACCTCGACATAACCAAAACATCGAAACAGTAATAATATTTTTTGTCATTTCATAAATATATTTTCTTCTTTGCCTTTCAATAGAAACTACAACTTTTCTTACTGTTGTTTTTACAGAAAACAAAAACTCTTTTAATTCAGACAAACTTGAAACAATACTATATTTAAAAGTCGGCAAACATTTATTAATCGCATTAACTTTCATATCCAACTTTATTATTTGGAAAATAATAATCAAAGCCAATACAAATTCTAATATAAAAAATATAACAATAAATGCTTGTAACATAATTATAAATTATAAGATATTTTAAAAATTATTCAAATAATTTATTTAATGTATAATAAGAATTATGGAAATGAAGAAAAAATTAATTAAATATCCGTTTTTAACAAAAGAGGTAGAAGTTTACACTCTTGAAAACGGTCACACAATAGTTTTAGCACATAAAGAAGGTGGACTTGTAAATGTTAGTTCTTGGGTAAAAACAGGTTCTATCAACGAAGACAACAATAACAATGGTATTTCACACTTTCTTGAACATTTAATGTTTAAAGGAACTCACAAACATAAAGCTGGTGAGTTCGACAAAATTTTGGAAGCAAAAGGTGCAATTGTAAATGCTGCAACATGGAAAGATTACACTTTCTACTACGTTACACTTCCAAAAGGAGAAAATAACGAAAACTTTAATTGTGCAATAGAACTTCATGCAGATATGATGCTTGATCCTGTTGTGCCAGATTATGAAATGGGTGCACCATTTGATGTTAATGACAAAAATGTTACCGACAAAAGAGAACGTCATGTCGTAATTGAAGAAATAAGAATGCGCCAAGACCAACCTTGGACAAAAGTTTATAATGCTTGTAACAAAGGTATTTACACTCAACATCCTTACAAAAGAGATGTTATCGGTACGCCTGAAATAATTTCACAAGTTTCTCAACAAGAAATTATGAATTATTATCACAGTTTCTATACTCCTGAAAATATCACAACAATAGTTGTCGGAGATTTTAACCACGAAGAAATTTTAAACAAGGTTATAAAAGAATTTGACAATTGGGGTGAAAGAAAAACCATAAAAAAAGAAATTACGCTTGATACTCCAATCACAGAAACAAGATACACAGAACAAAAAGCAAAATTAAATTCAGCATTTGCAATGTTTGGTTATCTTGGTCCTCAAGCAAAAGATTTAAAAAATTCAATTTCTCTTGAAATTTTAGCAATAGTTTTGGGCGACGGAACAAGTTCTAAACTATACCAAAACCTTATTGAAAAACAACCAGAACCAATATTCAATATGGTAAGCGCTGAACACTATCAATTTAGAGATGGCGACAACTTCTTTATTCAAGCAAACTTCAAACCAGAAAAGAAAGATTTAGCATTATCTCTAATCAAAGATGAAATCAAAAAAATTCAAGAAGAAAAAATAACTCAAGACGAAATCAAAAAAGCTAAGAAAAAAATCAAATCTCAATTTGCATATCAAGCCGAAACGGTTTCTGAAATTGGTGAAACTATCGGTTATTATATGACAGTTTGCGATAACCTTGATTTAGTTGAAGATTATTTAAAAATAGTAGAAGAAATAGATGCTGATTATCTAAAAGAAATAGCAAACAAATACCTTGATATTTCTCATGCCAGCATATCTTTATTGCTTCCTGAATAACTTTTTAAAGATTAGAAAATGCGTCTTCTATAACATTTTCAACTTCAAAATCTTGTTGTTCACCTTTAGTTGCAAAGTGAACAAGATATTCAATATTGCCTGAAGGACCTTTTATTGGAGAATAAGTTAAGTTTAAAATTTCATATCCTTGTTCTTTTATAAAACTCAAAACCGTTTCAACTACTTGGTAATGAACATTTTTATCCCTTACAACTCCGCCTTTTTCAACCAAATCCTTTCCTGCTTCAAATTGAGGTTTTATCAAACAAACCATCTCATGATAACCTTTATTCAACAAGTTTTTTAAATTTGGCAAAACTTTTTCTATTGGAATAAATGATACATCCATAACAAGTAAATCTGCAATTTCTTCATCACTTGAATAAATATCTTCGTACGAACAAGATTTTATATTTGTTCTTTCAATAGTTTTAACTCTTTTATCGCTTCTTATTTTCCAAGCTAATTGCCCATATCCTACATCAACAGCATAAACAAATTTTGCACCATTTTGCAACAAAACATCTGTAAAGCCGCCAGTTGAAGCGCCTGCATCTATACAAATTCTATCTTTCACATCTAAAACAAAAGAATTTAGCGCTTTTTCAAGTTTAAAACCACCTCTTGAAACGTAAGGCATTGATTTAATTTCAATCTGATTATTTTTTGTTATATCAATTTGAAATCCAGCTTTTGTTATAACTTCATCATTAACTTTTACATCCCCTGCTAATATCGCAGCGGAAGCCTTACTTTTAGTTTCACAATAACCATTTTCAAATAAATATTTATCTAATCGTTCTTTTTTTGCCATTACTTATCACCAAAATTAAATATTTTATTCGCATTTTGAGTTGTTGCCATTGCAATCTCTTCAAAAGAACATTCTCTCAAATCTGCAATACGTTGAGCAACATATTTTACATACATTGGTTCGTTTCTTTTTCCTCTATATGGTTCAGGAGTCATATATGGTGCATCTGTTTCCAACAAAAGTTTATCTAGTGGAATATTTTTTGCAACATTATGAGTTTTTTTAGCATTTTTAAATGTAACAACTCCACCTAATGCGATATAAAAACCTTTTTTTATACATTCATTTGCAAATTCCAAACTTCCTGAAAAACAATGCATTACGACAGGAATATCTTTAACTTCTGCAAGCAAATCAAAAGCGTCTTTATGTGCTTCTCTTTCATGAATTAAAAGTGGCAAATGAAGTTCTTGAGCAATTTCTATTTGTTTTTTAAAAATATCAATTTGTTCTTTAACATACGTTTTATCCCAATAATAATCAAGTCCAACTTCACCTATTGCAACCACTTTTTTATTTTTCGCAAATTCTTTTATATCAGAAAAATCACTTGATTTAACTTTTTTAACTTCTTCTGGATGAATACCAATTGCACAATATACACCATCAAATTCATTCGCAACATTCAAAACACTATCAAAAGAAGCTCTATCAACGGCAGGAACAATAATTTTTTCTATACCGTTTTCTTTTGCTCTTTTGACTACTTCTGCTTTATCTTCAAAATCTGCTAAATCAATATGGGAATGTGTATCAATTAAATAAGTCATTATTGGAATATTTTTTCAATTATGCCTTCTGCTTGTTTTTGAATTGTAAAACTTTCACAAGAATTCCAAAGTAATGTTGGAGTAACTGTGGTTTGCGTTGCAGATTGGCATTTATTACAAAAACCTTTTATTTTATTTGTTGAACCATCATTATTTTGTGAAAAATTAGCACAACAATGACAAATTTTCAAAACAAAACCATAATCAGCCAATTTATTAACAAGTTCTGTAATAGCATTTATCATACCTAAATTTGTCTTTGTTTCAAATTTTTTATTTCTGAACATAAATTTAACTTTTGCTAATCCACTCTCTGAAATAAGTTCCATTTTACAAGGAATAGTTCTTCTTCCGTCAGTAACTAAAACATCAACAACAAATTTGTCAGAAACTGCAGGTTGTTTTTTAGCAAAAACTTTTGTTCTCACTAATCGACAAATTGGAAAATGTTTTAAAATATGAGCTAAAGAATAAAATGGATACATAAACAAATATAAAAATTCTTTATTTTTCAACTGAGAATTAACCAAGCTCAATGCAAATGCCAAAATCAACACACCAGCAGTTAGCAATACCACAGTAAAATCTGCCATAAAATAATATCCAAAAGAATACTGTAAAATAAAGCCATATACTAAAAGAGTAATTAATACGTTTGGAGAAATCAAAGAATAAACCTGCTCTGTATATGCGAATTTTGCCATCAATGTTTTAGGTAATGCTGATTTAAACATAGCTAATCTTGCACTCAAAGAAGGTATTCTCAAATCAAATTCATCTACATGAATATATGTTTTAACATTTGGATTAAACATACATTTTTGTTCATGTTTAGTTAATGATAAACTCAAACTCAATTCATCAACAATAGATTCAAATTTAACTTTATCATAATTCATCATCAATTCTTTTTTAATAACAAAAACATCTGAATCGATTATTGTAGATAACCCCATCAAAGAACGAGCTGTTAATAAAAAGTTTGTATAATATTTATGAAAAGCCATCTTAATATTTTGTCTTAGTGTTAAATCAGTTCCTAATAAAGTTGTAGAACCTGTTATAACATGAGAATAAGAAAGAGCATTATTTACTGATGCTAAGAAATCAGAACCGATAAATCTATTAGCATCTAAAAATACATAAGCTTCTCCAACATCATGAGTTCTCAATTTTTCTAACAATATTGAAATCGCTTGATCTTTTCCAATAGTGCATTGATCAGAAGCATTAAAAATATTCAACATTGGTTCTGCTGCAAAAACAGACGCTGAACCATCTGTACAATTATCTAAAACTAAAAAAGTAATAAAATTTTCAGGACTATATGTTTGTTCTTTTAATTGTTTAACGATATTTTCAACATTTTTCAAATTATTATGCGCATAAATAATAACACACAATTTGCGTTGAACACCTGTATTTTCTACTCTTTGTTGTCTTTTGAAAAACTTTGTACTCAAGTTTTTGATAGCTAATAACAAAAAATAGAAAGAAAAAACAACTACATATATATACAATAAATCTAACAATAAAGTCATTTTAATATCCTCTTGAAAAATATTACATAAAAAGAATTCAAAATTCTAGCGAAAAATAAAAAAATGTAATATTAATAAATATTTACTACCCAGAGATTTTAGTTTATGCAATACTAAACAAGGAGAGAATATTATGAAAGAATACTTTTATTTAAACGGAGAATACGTAGAAAAAGAAAAAGCCGTAATCCCTATTATGACTCACGGTTTTATCTACGGAACTTCTATATTTGAAGGAATTAGAGCATATTACAATCCTGAAACAAAACAAATGTATGCTTTTAGATTATTTGACCACCTAAAAAGATTTGAAGAAAGTTCAAAAATTATGAGAATTGGAATTAATCATTCAATTGAAGAACTTACTGAAATCATAAAAACAATGTTAAAAAAGACAAACTACCAAACAGATGTTTATATCAGACCAACAGCATACAAAGCTGGTCAAACAGTTTTAACACACATTGTAGATAATCCTGACGGACTTGCTATTTTTACAACTCCACTTGGAAATAGCCTTGAATTAGATAAAGGCTTAAAAGTTTGTGTTTCAAATTGGAGAAGAACTAGCGATAACGCAATCCCACCAAGAGCAAAAATAGGTGGAGCTTATGCAAACGCAGCCCTTATGGCAACAGATGCAAAACTAGCTGGCTTTGACAATGCAATAGCTCTATCTGAAGAAGGTTTTGTAACAGAAGGTTCTGCGATGAACGTATTTTTTGTAATGAATGGAAAACTTGTTACTCCAAAACCTAAAAATAACATTCTTCTTGGTATAACAAGAGATTCAATAATAAAAATTGCTAAAGACGAAGGTATTGAAGTTGTAGAAAGAACTATTCAAAGAACAGAACTTTACAATACACAAGAAGCATTCTACACTGGTACTAGCGCTCAAATCAGTCCTATCACAAGCATTGATAACAGAAATTTAGGCGATGGCAAAATAGGAAAAATCACAAAATTTTTACAAGACAAATATTTCGATACTGTAAGAGGTAAAATTTCAAAATACAAGGATTGGTGTACTTCAGTTTATGATTAGTTTTTTCGGTTTATGCGTTCAAAATTTAATAAAAACAATCAAGTATGTCTTTTCAAGACAAGTGAAATTTTCAAGCGTAATTTCTCAAGCTGCAGCAATTAGTTATGACTCTCTTACAATATCTTTAACAATTGTTGTAATTGCAGCCGCAGTTATCGCAATACAAGTTTCAAAACAATTTTTAATGTCAGGTGCAGAAACTTATATTGGCGGAACAATGGCTATTGTAATAATCAGAGAAATCGCTCCAGGGTTTGCAGCACTTGCAATAGGCGCAAGAGCCGGAACTGCAATTTCTGCTGAAATTGCAAATATGCAAGTTACATCACAAGTTGATGCCATAAAAACTCTAAAAGTTGAACCTGTCGGGTATTATTTTGCTCCTAGACTTTTAGCATCAGGTTTAACTGTACCGCTTGTAATCCTAATCGCTGAATTTGTAGGTATTGTTGCTGGATTATTTATATGCTTTTTCACAATCAATCTACACCCTAGCAGATATATAAACTCTGTTTGGCTATGGCTAAACACAAGAGATATTTACATAAGTCTGTTTAAAGGATTTTTGTTCGGTGTTGTTATAGCCCTTGTTTGTGCAACTCAAGGTTATTCAACTAGGGGTGGTGCAAAAGATGTTGGGATATCAACAACCCAAGCCGCAATCAAATCCACAATATATATGCTTATCACAGACTTTATTGTTAATATAATATTTTATCTATAAACAAAAAATGTCAGACAAAAAATAATTGTCTGACATTTTTATTATTTAATCTATTTTATTTATTAATCATTCAAAAATTTATATGACAACATGCTTGATGAAGCATCAACTTTTGAAGAAGAATCATCAGCATACATAATAGACATATCAGATGCCATTTTTTGCTTAAATTCAATTTCTTTTTTCTCTCTTGCAGAAGTTAAATTATATGCATTAATTTCAGAAACAGAAACTTTACCATCACCATTTGTATCTATATCTGAAAAATGAGCCATGATTTCACTAATTTGTTCATTTGAATAACCTAATGAAGCACCCATTTGTGTAAGTTGAGCTTGAGTAACACCTGTTGCATTAATAGTGTTAGTCATATTTGACAACTCAGAAGCAGATAAAATTCCATCTTTATTCTTATCCATTGTTGAAAAATTTGATTGAATATAATTTGCAAAAGATTGATTTATTGTATTTGCATATTGTGGATTATTTCTTGTTGAAAGCAAACTATCCAAAGTTAAACCATTTGTTCCTGCAGCATTTGCTAAAATAGAATATGTACTTGATAAGCCGTTTGAAATACCACTTAAAATCGAACCATTTAAATTTGTCATAATAAAATCTCCTATTTATTCAATAAATTTAACGACCAATCTAACTTGTTATTAATGATAAATATTAAAATATCAACTATTCAAAGGAGAAAAAACTAATATTTTTTCTTTTTTGATATAATTAAAATAAAAGAGATAAGAAAAGGATAAAACAATGACAGAAAAAATGATTATAAAAGAAGAATTTTTACAACAAGCAGCAAATCTTGCAAGAGGTGCAGAAGTTTTACCAGGAGGAATACAAGAACTTGCTATCAAATTACAAAAAGCAAGTGAAACAAACACTCCTTTAAGAGTAAAACTTGGAATGGACCCTACAAGACCAGACTTACACCTTGGTCATAGTGTTGTAATGAGAAAACTTAGAGAATTTCAAAGACTTGAAAACAAAATTGTCTTGATTGTTGGTGGTGCAACAGCTATGGTTGGCGACCCTTCTGGAAAATCTGAAACAAGACCTTCTTTATCAAAAGAACAAGTTGACGAAAATGCAAAAACATACTTTGAACAAATGGCAAAAATCGTAGATGTTTCAAAAGCAGAAATTGTAAACAACGCAGATTGGCTACACAAATTATCTTTTGTTGATACTCTAAAACTTTCTTCAAAAATGACAGTTGCACAAATGCTTGTAAGAGATGATTTCGCAAAAAGAATGGCAGAAAACAAACCAATTGCAATTCACGAATTTTTCTATCCATTAATGCAAGCATACGACTCTGTTGTAGTTGATGCAGATATTGAACTTGGTGGTACAGACCAAAGATTTAACGTACTTTTAGGTAGAGAAATTCAAGAAGCTTACGGCAAACAATATCCACAAATGGTTATTTTATTACCACTTTTAGAAGGTACAGATGGTGTTAAAAAGATGTCAAAATCATATCCTGAACATTGTATTTCACTAACTGAACCACCTAAAGATATGTTTGGAAAACTTATGAGCATCCCTGATGAACTTATCACAAGATACTTTACACTACTAACAGATGTTCCGGAAACAAAAATCAAAGAATACGAAGAACAACTAAAAGCAGGAAACGTAAACCCTCGTGATATCAAAATGGAACTAGCTTACACTATCACAGAAGAATACTGTGGAAAAGAAGGTGCAGAATTCGGAAAATCTGAATTCATCAACATCGTTTCAAACAAAGGTATTCCTCAAGATATTAAAGAAGTAAAAATCGAACAAGGCAAAGGAATTTTAGACCTACTTGTAGAACTTAATTTCGTAAAAAGCAAAGGTGAAGCAAAAAGACTTATTCAAGGTGGTGGCGTGAAACTTGACGGAGAAAAAATCACTGACCAAAACCTTGCATTAAATATTGAAAAAGAAACAATATTACAATCAGGCAAAAGAAATTTTGCAAAATTGGTGAAATAATGATATACAACAACATTACAGAGCTTATTGGAAAAACACCACTTGTAAAATTAAACGCATTAAATACAACTGAAGCAAATATTTTACTAAAGCTTGAAATATTTAATCCTGCAAACTCTATAAAAGATAGAGCTGCTTTTTATATGCTTAACGAAGCAAAAAAAGAAGGAAAAATAAATTCTGAAACAATAATAATCGAACCAACAAGCGGCAACACAGGCATAGGACTTGCTATGTGTGCATCTGTAATGAAATTAAGAACAATTATTGTGATGCCTGAAAATATGTCAGAAGAAAGAAAAAAAGCTATCGCAGGATACGGAGCAGAACTTGTTTTAACACCAAAAGAACTTGGAATGAAAGGTGCAGTAGAAAAAGCCGTTGAAATTTCAAAAGAAAATCCAAATTCTTTTATTCCATCACAATTTTCAAATCCCGCAAATACACTTGCTCACATAAAAACAACTTCAAAAGAAATTTTTGAAGATACTAAAGGGGAAGTTGATATTGTAGTTGCAGGAATTGGAACAGCAGGAACTATTGTAGGACTTGCAAAAGGTTTAAAAGCATTAAAAAAAGATGTAAAAGCAATTGGTATTGAACCAGAAGAAAGTCCTCTAATCACTAAAGGAACTGCAAATTTACACAAAATTCAAGGTATCGGAGCTAACTTCATCCCTGATTTATACGAAAAAGACGTAATTGACGAAGTAATAACTATAAAAGGCGATGATGCGATTTTAACAGCAAGAGATTTAGCAAAAAAAGAAGGTATTATGTGCGGAATTTCTTCCGGTGCAAACGTTTTTGCAGCATTAGAACTTGCAAAAAGAGAAGAAAACAAAGGCAAAACGATAGTTGCAATTATTTGCGATATTGGAGAAAGATATTTATCAACAGAACTATTTGAATAAAAAAGGATTATTATGTTAGAAAATATATTTCAAACATTAAAAGAAGACATAGGAATAATTTACAAAAAAGACCCAGCTGCAACAAATATTATAGAAATTTGTTTGTGCTACCCTGGGTTTCATGCAATTTTATTACATAGAATTGCTCACAAACTTTGGGTTATGAAATTTCCAGTTATCCCAAGATTAATATCAGCATTTTCAAGATTTTTGACAGGAATAGATATTCACCCTGGAGCAACTATCGGAAGAAGATTTTTTATCGACCACGGGATGGGAGTTGTAATTGGTGAAACAGCTGAAATTGGTGATGACGTTTTGTTATATCAAGGAGTAACACTTGGTGGTACAACATCTAACCACGGAAAAAGACACCCCACTTTAAAAAGAGGTGTAGTTGTTGGTGCTGGAGCAAAAATTTTGGGAAACATAACAATTGGAAACTATTCAAAAATAGGAGCAGGTTCAGTTGTGATAGATAATGTTCCAGACCACGCAACAGTTGTAGGTATTCCAGGAAAAATCGTTGTACAAAAAATATTTGACGAAGAAGCAGGATGCTTATTACACAACAGAATCCCTGACCCTGTATCTTGTGAATTAAACAGATTAAAATATGAAATTCAAGATTTAAAAGAAAAAATTTCTGAATAAATTTATTCAATATCAACTAAACAAATGATGTAACTTTATCCTAATTTTATACAATTAATGTAGAAATTCGTACGGAAATTGGGATGAGTGATGACACAAGACTACGAAAATAATTCATATTCTAATATTAAAAGGCTCTCAGATAGTGAGCTTGAGTCTTTGTGGGCTGAATATTTAAAAGACAAAAGCAATAAGAAAAACAGAGATACTCTTATTGTTCAATATATTTATCTTACAAGATACGTAGTAGGTCGTGTAAAAGTTTCACTTCCTCCAACTTTTTCTATTGAAGATATTTCTAGTTATGGTGTTGAAGGTCTTATAGATGCCATTGAAAAATATTCACCTGATAAAGGTGCACGTTTTGAAACTTATGCATTGATGAGAATTAGAGGAAACATTATTGATAAAATTCGTTCACAAGACTTTTTACCAAGAACTGTCAGAAGAAAAATAAAACAAGTTAAAGAAACACAAGAAGATTTAAGACAAAAACTTGGAAGACAACCAACCACGGAAGAAATAGCTGAAGAATTACAAATGGAACCTGATAAAGTTTCACAAATTCTTTCAGAAGACACAACTGTTTCATCTTTATATGACAAAAAAGGTTCTTCTGATGATAGCATAGAAGTTATTGATACAATACAAGATACTAAACGTCTTACACCTCACGAAGCAATGGAAGAAAAAGATGTTAAAAACCAACTTGAAAGAGCATTAAAAAGACTTCCTGAACGTGAACGTATGATTATGGTTCTTTACTATCACGAAAACATGACTTTGAAAGAAATTGGCGACACAATAGAAATTTCAGAATCAAGAGTATGCCAACTTCATGCTCAAGCTATTATGAAATTGAAAAACATTTTAAGCGAAAATAGAACTGAAAGATTGCAAAAAAGCATAGTTTAGTAACATAATTAAAAAATAATTAACAAATAGACAAACATCAATATTTTGTATTAATATAAGAATATGCAATACAAAGATTACTATGAAATTTTAGGTGTTAAAAGAGAAGCAACTGATGCAGAAGTAAAATCTGCATACAGAAAACTTGCACGCAAATTTCACCCTGATGTAAACAAAACAAAAGAAGCCGAACAAAAATTTAAAGATATAAATGAAGCATACGAAGTTCTTGGTGATAAAGAAAAACGCCAAAGATATGATAGTCTTGGTGCAAATTGGCAAAATGGTGCAAATTTCACTCCACCTCCAGGATATGAAAACTTTAATTTTAATTTCAACCAAAATGGTCAAGCATTTGATTTTGGAAATATGGGTGGTTTTTCAGACTTCTTTGGTTCACTTTTTGGCGATATGATGAGCGGAGCTAGCTCAAGAAACAGAGAAAGAACATTCTACGATGACATGGGTCTTGGCGGAATGAATTTTGGTGGCGGTAGAAAACAATCAGCTCAACCAAAAACAGAAGATTTAGATATAACACAAACTCTTAATGTTACAGCAAAAGATTTATTTGAAGATAAACCTTTAAATGTAAATTTTAAAATTGTTGAAAAATGTCCACATTGCAAATCTGGGTCTTTTTGCCCAAGTTGTGGTGGAACAGGTATTATTTCAGAAACAAGAACTGTCAAAGTTTCTATACCAAAAGGTGTTGGTCAAGATAAAAAAATCAGATTAAAAGGTGAAGGTAAATCTGATGGACGAGGACAAAAAGGGGATTTATATTTTAAAATAAACATAAAAGATTCTGAATACGAGGTAGATGGTTACAACTTAACAAAAGAAATAGAAGTAACACCATCACAAGCTGTTCTTGGTTGTAAAAAAGATATCCAAACACTTCACGGAAAAATCGGAATAAAAATACCAAAAGGAACAGCATCAGGAACTTTACGACTAAAAGAATTAGGATTACCTAAAAAAGATGGTGGTTATGGAGATTTAAATGCAAAAATCAAAATAATAATACCAAACAAGCTTACAGATAAACAAATCGAGCTATACAAAAAATTAGCAGAATTTGACAAATAAATAAAGGAGAAATATGAAAAAGATTTATTATTTGCTACTTGGTTTAATAATCATATTAAGTACACAGACAAATGCTCAAGCAATTAAGGAAAACAGTGTTATCACATATCCAAATACGGTTATTAGCTCACCATATCAAAATATCAATAATTTAATCGGAAACTTTAACAAACCAATAAAAATGATATTTACAGATATTGACGGAACACTTATTCCTAACGCACAAGAAGTAAGTAAAATTACCATTTCTGCTGATGTCCAAGAAACTTTAAATTCATTAAAAAAGAAAAATATACCACTAATCCTAACTTCTTCAAGACCAGCTAGAGAAGGTATCAGTATTGCAAGAAAACTTGGTTTAGGCAATGTGTTTATCATTGGTGATGAAGGCGGAGAAATCGTTAATCCTAATGGCGTTATACTATACGAAGATGGAATTTCTCCTAAATTAACAAAAAATATTTTAAAAAACATAAAAAGTTTCAACTCTTTCTATAACAGAAATGTAAAATGCTATATTTCTGCAAATGGAGCACTTTATACTCTTGATAATTTTCAATTCCCTCACATTACAGAACCAATGAAAGTCTTAACTTCTATAAATGATATAAACAAAGATTTTCATACAATAAAAATGGTTTTTTATAGCGAAAACCCTAAAACTGTAAAATTATTAAGAGATGAATTAAGAAAATATTATCCAGAACTTAATATTTATATCAGCAATGACAACTACTGCGACATATCAAGCCCTACTGCTTCAAAAGCAGTAGCATTGAAAAAAGTTGCAGATATGTATGCTGTAAATATTGAAAACGTAGCCGTTTTAGGAGATTATGAAAACGATATAAATATGTTAGAATATGTAAAAAATAACGGCGGTTTATCAGTAACTTTTGAAAACACTTCAGAACCAGTAAAAAGAGCTGCTAGATTCATTTCTACATCAACAGAAAAAGGTGGAGTAAAAAAAGCTATTGACATAATACTTAAAAATAATGAATATTTAAAAGAAGATTAATTGACAAATCATATAATCTACGATAAAATTCAAGAAAAGGAAACAAAAAACAATGAACAAAAATCAAAATACAATTTCACGACGTAGCAAAATTAGACTTCAAAAGGACTAATTTTGTTTGTGATGTAAATTTTGATTATAAATAAATTTAAAGCCTTTTGAAGTTTCAAAAGGCTTTTTTAATGCGTTTTATATTACAGAAAGGAAAATAAAATGAAACGACAAAACCGAAACATTTTAAAAGAACAAAAAAATTGGATGAACAGAATTTGGGGTCTATAACCCTATACAATCAGAAAGGATAAAAATGTCACTAATAATAAATAGCATAATTTCGGCACTTGATAAACCGAACTCATTAACCCCATTTTTTGTAAAAGATTCTCTAGACAATATTGGGAAAACATATATGGCTTCAAAAGCCGGAGGAAAACACGAAGCCAGAGAAAGATTTATAGAAGAAACAGGAACAAGTATTTTTTGGATTGGAGGAATTCCTGCAATCAGAAAATTGTCAAACAAAATTTTTAAAAACAAATTTGACTCAGATATTCATTTCAAAAGAATTAACACAAAAGGTGTTCAAAGTTATTTTGCAGATGAATTAAAAAATGGAGATAAACTAAGTTTTTCAAAAAAAGACTTAGAAGGCATAAATTTAAAAGGGAAAAATTTAGAAAACATACAAAAGAAACTTACTGAAAATGGATTTGTAACAAACAAATCTCTTGGCAAATATGGTAAATTTCACATAGGTACTTCTATTGCCGCAGTTGCAATTAATTTTATTATGCTTACAGCTGCACTTCCAGCATTCAACCACTTGCTATCTAAAAAAATAATCAATAAAGAGCAAGAACAAAAACAAGAACCAAAAATTGAAAACAAACAAAACTTAAATCAACAAAACCCAAGTTTTAAGGGTTTAAGAGAATTTCTTGATTTTAAAAATTTATTTAATTTTACAAAACTTGCAGAAAACGCTCAACTAAACCCAACTAGTTCAATGTTATTACTTGATTATGGAATTTCAGGAAGCAGAGTTACTTTTGTGCCAAGAAACAATCAAGAAAGACTTGAATACATAATAAACGAAGGTGGAATTTTATTATTCTTTTATTACGCAGCAGATTGGATTAAAAACGGCTTTGAAAAATTAGCAAACAATGTTTTCAAAGCGCCAATTGATCTTGATTATAAAATATTAGCAGACAAGGATTTTGAAAATATTTTAAAAAATCAAAAAACTGATTTAAAAAAATTTCCAAACAAAAACCCTAAAGAAATTGATGTAATAAAATTTATTGATTCTGAACTTAAAGACGTTCCACAAAACACAAAAGCTGATGAAGTATTTAAAAATCCAACACTAAAATTAGCACAAAAAATAGGATTACTAGATGTTGAATATGACGAAAGTATCAATAGTTGGATTAGACATTCAAAAAAATATATTGAAACAGATAAAATAACAGAATTAAACAAAAATCTTCAATCTTTTTCAAGCAAAATAAAAACAGAAAAAGAAATTAAAAATTTAATTCAAAAAGCAAAATGTGCAAAGGTTATTTCAGTTATAGGAAACATCGGAATTTGCACAGCAACATTAAGCATATTACTTCCAAAATTGAAATACGTCATCAGAAAAAAGATGACAAATTCTCTTGAAGCACCTGGAATTGCAGAATACAAAAAAGATACAGAAAAAGTTAAATAAAAAACTACTTATTTAACTTTTTCACAATTTCTTCAAGAACAATTTTGACATGAGAATATGTCAAACCACCTTGTAAATAAACTGCAAAAGGCGGACGCATAGGCCCATCAGCAGAAAGTTCCAAAGTTGCACCTTCAATAAAAGTACCACCTGCCATAATAACTTCGCTATCATATCCTGGAATTTTTTCAGGAATTGGTGTTACATAAGCATTAATAGGCGACAATGATTGAACTGTTCTGCAAAATTGTTCTAAAGGTTCTGGAGCATTAAATTCAATTGTTTGAATAATATCTGTTCTTTTTTCAACATATTTTGGAGTTGAAACATAACCCATATCTTCAAAGATTTTTGAAGCCAAAATTGCACCTTTGACAGCATCTGAAACAACAGAAGGTGCCATAAACAAACCTTGAAAAATCAATCTATGCTGATTTAACATAGCTCCACCTTCACACCCAATACCTGGAGCAGTAAGTCTTTGAGCAGCTTGTTCAACCAAATCTTCACGACCTGCAACATAACCGCCTGTTTCAACAATTCCACCGCCAGGGTTTTTAATTAAAGAACCTGCAATCAAATCAGCGCCAACTTCTAAAGGTTCTTTTTCCTCTACAAATTCCCCGTAACAATTATCCACAAAGCAGATACATTCAGGATTTTTAGATTTTACAATTTTTATAATTTTTTCTATCGTTGCAATATCCAAAGATTTTCGTGTAGAATAACCTCTTGAGCGTTGGATTGTAACCATATTACAAGATTTATCAATTTTTTGCTCTAACAAATCAAAATCAACTTCTAAATTTTCTGTTAAAGGAATTTCATCATACAAAACACCATATCCGATTAATGAAGCACGTTTATCACCACGAGTCCCAATAACTTCTTCCATAGTATCGTATGGAGTTCCTGCAACTGAAATAAGCTTTTCTCCGACTCTTAAATTACCCATCAAGGCACATGCTAAAGCATGTGTACCTGATACAAAATGAGTTCTAACAATAGCTTTTTCAGCCTTAAAAACTTGAGCAAAAACTTTATCTAAAACTTCTCTGCCCATATCATCATGACCGTAACCTGAAACAGTATAAAAATGTTCAGGTGCAACTTTATTATCAAAAAAAGCATCTAATACTTTTCTTTGATTAAAATCTCTAACCTTGTTTACATAATCAAATTGTACTTCTAAAGATTTTTCAACTTTATTTATATCAAAATTTTCATACATCATACAAAAACGATACTAAAAAAATATAAATTTTCAAGATAAAACTTAATAATTGGGTTGTAAAAGAAATGTTTATTATTTAAAATAAAGTGTCATAAGGAGAAAATAAATGCCAGTAATTAATGAAAAATTTGTTGTACACACACAAGGTTTTACAGACATCATCGATATTACAAAAAGTATTCAAAATTGCGTATATAGACATTCATTACAAAGCGCATCTGTACTTGTATATGTAGCAGGTAGTACCGCATCAATAACACATATTGAATTTGAACCAGGATTATTGGTTGATTTACCTGAAGCATTAGAAACAATTGCTCCAACAGGAAAAGAATATCACCACGATTCAACATGGCACGATGGAAATGGTTATGCACATTTAAGAGCTTCCATCATCGGAAATTCAACTTCAATCCCATTAATAGAAGGAGCATTACAACTTGGCACATGGCAACAAATTGTGTTAATTGATTTTGATAACAAGCCAAGAAACAGAACTGTTTATGTTCAAATTATCAATTAAAATGTAATAATTTCGTTACAAAAGAAAACGCAAAGTGTTTTTGTATTAAAATTATTATTAAGAAAAAAATTTTTCTTTACTAATTTGATTGTTTAAAATAATATGTTAGTATATTAAAGGTTAGATAGATAATATAAGAGGAATGATAAGTGGAAAATTTTGGACCAGATATATTTGGAAGAAAAGAATCATTACAACAACAAACACCAAGAGTAAGCCCTGCAAAAATTAAAGTAATTGGTGTTGGCGGTGGCGGTGGAAACGCAGTTAGCCGTATGATTAAATCAGGGTTGTCAGGTGTTGAATTTTGGTTAATGAACACTGACTTACAAGTTTTAAACACATCTAGTTGCAAAAATAAAATTCAACTTGGTCCAAAACTTACAAACGGCTTAGGTGCTGGTGGTGAACCTCAAACTGGTGAAAAAGCAGCAGAAGAAGCACAACAAGAAATTACAGAAGCATTAGAAGGTGCAGATATGGTATTTGTCACTGCTGGTATGGGCGGTGGAACAGGTACTGGTGCAGCTCCTGTTATTGCTAAAATCGCAAAAGAATTAGACATCTTAACAATTGGTGTAGTTACAAAACCTTTCTCTTTTGAAGGAAAACGTAGAGCTAACCAAGCAGAACAAGGTTTAGAAAAACTTAGAGAATCAGTTGATGCTCTTGTTGTTATTCCAAACGACAGATTATTAGATGTAGTTGATAAAAGATTATCTCTAGAAGGTGCATTCCTTGTAGTTGATGAAGTGTTGATGAGAGGTGTTCAAGGTATTTCTGACATCATCACAATTCCTGGTCTAATCAACGTTGACTTTGCTGATGTTAACAGCGTAATGCAAGCATCAGGTTCAGCATTGATGGGTATCGGTCAAAGTGAAGGTGAAGGAAGAGCTGTTGAAGCTGCTAAAATTGCTATCAACTCACAACTTCTTGAAACTTCAATCAATGGTGCAAAAGGTGTTATCATTAACATCACTGGTGGACCTGATATGACACTTCACGAAGTTACAGATGCAACAGAAATCATCAACGCAGCTATTCTTGATGATGCAAAAGTTATCATCGGTGCAGTTGTTGATGAAAAACTTCAAGGAAAAATCAAAATTACAGTTATTGCAACAGGTTTTGAATTAAAATCTCAAATGCCAATGAACCAAGGAACAGCTCAAAAATCACTTAGCGCTATAGATTTCTTCTCTAGCTCATTCAGTGGTAATTCAGCTCAAACAGCTGCTCCAACTTCAACAATGCAACAACCTATGCAATCAACTCCAATGCCTTCTCCACAAAGAACAGAAGCAAGTCCAAGTTACTCAACATTGGATATCCCTGATTTCTTAAAAGACTAGGTAACGGTTAAATTAAAATTATAAACATTTTATAAAAAAGAGTTAATTAAGAAAATTGACTCTTTTTTATAACTACAAAATAAGGAAAAAATATGCAAGTAAACACTATTAATTCAACACAAAATTTCGGAACAAAATGTATGATTGGCGAATTTTCAGCACGATTAGGTTTGAGAAATTGTGACGAAAATATAACAAAAAACATATATCAAGCATTAAAGAAAATATCAAAGAACAAAGCAAACGATACCTTGGTGCTAAGTCTTGGTACAAACGGAAAAACAGCAGATACAATATTAAATCTTTCTTATTTTGATGACTCAAATAAATGCAAAAGTTTTATTTACTATAACTTAAAAAATTTAGAAAACATTAATACACTTTCAAAAAAAGGAATTAAAAAACTTATAACATGTGGTTACAATGTATTAACAGGAAAAACAGATAGCAAAGCAAGTAAAATTACACAACTTCCGGTATGCGATACGAATATACAACCATCAAAAAAGAATTTAGCAATGATTGAAAAGCTTATAAAAAAATTCGGCTTCGATGATTCTTCTCTTTTACACTAAAACTATTTCAAGCAATTTATGTAATCGCTTCTTGAAACAGTTTTTTGTTCAGAAGTTGCAAAATCTTTTATAGAAACTGTATTATTTGCAATTTCATCTTCGCAAACTATAACTGCACGACTTGCAACTTTTGAAGCTTTTTCAAGTTGTTTTCCAAATTTTTTACAAGCCAAATCAAAATCTGTAGAAAGACCTGCAGCTCTTAATTCATTTACAACTTTAAATGCCTCTGTAGAGTTTGAAGAAACAACAAAAATATCAAGTTTGTTATCTACAATATCTGGCAATAAACTGTTTAATCTTTCCATTCCCATAGCAAAGCCAACAGCAGGGGTATCAACACCTCCTAAGTGTCTTACTAAGGAATCATATCTTCCGCCGCCACAAACGGCATTCTGAGAGCCCAAATTATTTGACTTAATCTCAAAAACAGTTCTGTTATAATAATCTAAACCTCTAACAAGAAGTCTATTAACAGAATATTTAATATTTAGAGCATCTAAATACTCTTTCACTTTATTAAAATGTTCACTACATTCATCACAAATATATTCAGAAGTAATGACATTTTGTATTTCTTCAGAATTTAAAACTTCATTACATTCAGGAACTTTGCAATCTAAAAGACGCAAAGGATTTTTTTCAAATCTTTCTTGGCAATCAGGACACATATTAGCTAAATGTGGACGAATTGCATCTTTTAATTTTTTACTAAATGTTTCTCTGCAATTTGGACAACCCAAAGAATTTATTTCAACATCTAAATCATTTAAACCAATTGATTTTAAATAATTTACAGCTAACAATATAACTTCAGCATCTGCAGAAGGCTCTTTTATACCAAACATTTCTACACCAACTTGGTGGAATTGTCTTTGTCTTCCGGCTTGAGGACGTTCATATCTGAACATTGGACCTTTATACCAAAGTTTCACTGGTGCTGGAAGTCTGTGCATACCGTTTTCAATGAAAGAACGAACAACACCTGCTGTGTTTTCAGGTCTTAAAGTTAAAGAACGTTCTGATTTTTCGAAAGAATACATTTCTTTATTAACGATATCAGTAGTATCACCAACGCCACGTGCGAAAAGTTCAGTAGCTTCAAAAATTGGAGTTCTGATTTCTTTAAACCCAGCAAGTGAAAAAACTTCTTCAGCTTTTTTTTCTAAATTATACCATTTTGAAATTTCGGCGGGTAAAATATCTTTAGTACCCTTTTGTGCTTTAATAATATTTGCCATAGGCAAATTGTAACGCAAATATAATAAAAAATCAAAACAAAATTTTTTATTAACAATTTAAAATCAGCAATAAAAAAGAGGTAACATCAAAATGATAATTACCTCTTTTTAAAAATAGAATCTGGCAACGAGTTATCTTCCCAGGAAGTGGCCCTCCAAGTATTTTCACCGCTATGAGTCTTTACGACCGTGTTCGGGATGGGAACGGGTGGTTTCCTCACGCTTGGTCACCAGAAAATCTTCGTAGAATTTCTGTTGAACTAAATTATTCAAGAAATTCAAAGTGCAATTTGCACACTGAAAGCTGCACAGAATTATAAACTAACGTATTCATCTTAACTTCCAAAGTGAAACTTTGGTAATTAGGAAAAGCCCTCGTCCGATTAGTACTAGTCGGCTGAAAATGTTGCCATTCTTATACCTCTAGCCTATCAACGTCGTAATCTACAACGGGACTTACTAGCTTATGCTATGAGAGATCTCATCTTACGGTGGGCTTCGTACTTATATGCTTTCAGCACTTATCCGCTTCGAACACAGCTACCGGGCGTTTACCACTGGCGTGATAACCCGTACACTGGAGGTTCGCTCTTCCCGGTCCTCTCGTACTAAGGAAGACTCCGTTCAAATCTCTTGCGCGTATACCGGATATGGACCGAACTGTCTCACGACGTTCTGAACCCAGCTCGCGTGCCGCTTTAATGGGCGAACAGCCCAACCCTTGGAACGTACTACCGCTCCAGGATGCGACGAGCCGACATCGAGGTGCCAAACCTCCCCGT
>JAZLGV010000025.1:0-6682 GCA_045616505.1 Candidatus Gastranaerophilaceae bacterium
AAAATGAAAGAAATGGGAATTGAATATTTGTATGAACCATATCAATTATCTCAAGTGGGTTCAACAATTGCATTCATAAAAGACCCAGATGGCTATGAAATAGAATTGATAAAAAAGAATAAATAAGTTTATTATGAGTGGTTTAAAAAGGCGATTTTGGAATTTTCCAAAATCGCCTTTTTCGTTTTATTTTGTCAAATCTACAAATTAGTATTTGTATAATTTTTTAACTTCTTTTTTGTAGATTTCAACGTTTGGTTGAAGAACTTCTGGAAGTGCTTTATCCATATCTTCTTTAACACCTGCTTTTTGTCTTAGCATGTTACCTGTGTATAGAGTTTCAAAGTGTTTAAGCTCGATAAATCTACCGATAGATTCAGGAGATAAATCTTTTAACACGATTTCTGTAACAGGGTGTTGAGCTTTGTAAGCAGTCATAGCACCTGTCATAAGTGCTTTTGTTGCAGGGTCATCAGATTTCACATAAGTGAATGTAAAGAATGAATCTTTGTTAGCTGGGTCTAGGTCAGCTTCTGCGTTGTAATGAAGGTAACCAGGTCCAACGTTTGTATCTGTGGCAATTTGAGCTTTTAAAGATTCGTTTTTCATTTGTTTTTCCCAGTAAGTTGCACCTGAGAAAGCATCTCCGAAGTATTCAGAGAAGTGTTTTTGGTGTCCTGAAAGTTTTGCATCTGTGTTGAAAGCTGCAAGTTGTAGAGCTTCGTTAGATTTAATATCAGGATTCATGAATTCTTTTTGAGCTGCAAGAGATGCTTTAAGAAGTTTTACTGTATCTTCTTTAGAAACACCAGCATAAGCCATAGTGAACATTGTTGCATCGTCTAGGATAGAAAATCTTCCGCCAACGTCATCGTGAACAAGTCCTGACCATTTTACTTCGCCTGCATCAACGGCTCTTCTAAGTTTACTTTTTTCAGCAGATTGGTCTGTCATAGCGATAAATCTATCAGAAATATCTGTATCAGCGCCATATTTGTCGTGAAGTAATTGTTTTGCTTTTTCGTAAGCAACTGTTGTTTCAAGAGTTCCGCCTGATTTAGAAACAACTAAGAATTTAGTTTTGTCTAAATCAAGATTGCTTGCAAATCTGTTGAAGCTTTCTGGGTCAATGCTTGAGTAGAAATGAACATGAGAGTCTTTTCCAAGCATTTTCATCATAGCTTCAGTTGTGTGACGAGAACCACCAATACCAAGAACTGCGATATCAGTAAATCCGCCTTCTTTAGCTTCTTTCGCCATATCATAAATTTTGTCTATATTTTTCAATTGGTTTTCAGGCAAAACTCCAATCCAGTTAAGGAATTGCCCTTTTTGTCCTGCACGAGTTTTAATATCGTTTACGGCATTTTTTGCTTCTGTTGCGTAATCTTGCACGTTTATTCCTCCCATTTTAACTATTACGTCTTTATTATTTTTATTAATAATCACACCTTGATAGCCTTTAGCAGCTAATAAATCTCTGTTTGCTTCTTCACTTTTAACTTCGCCTGATTTGTTTACAACTGCTTCTTGAGCTGTTTTGACAACAGGTTGAGTGTTAATTGGCATATTAATTGCAGAATTCAAATCAATCATATAAACCTCCACTAAATTCTTTACTTCATCATTTTATTACTAAATAGGCTAAATACAAGTGTTTGAGTGATTAAAATTATTTATTCTTAATATATTTTTTAAGCAAAAAACAAGCTCAAAGTTTTCACTCTGAGCTTGCCTCTAGCTTTACTGTATTGTTTTGATGATATTGTTATTTTACTTTGTTTAACATTTTGTTCATTTCACGTTGGATTTCTCTGTTTTTAATAGTTTCATCAACAACTTTTCCTGCGAATTTCTTTTCAACTTTTGATGTTGCTGCAGTTTTGATAGCATCCATATTCAAAACTTTTTTACCAGCATCGTTAGTGATTATTGATGCGCCTTTTTCAACGCCTTGTTTTTCTAAAATTCTTGCTGCATTTGCTTCTGCTTTTGCACTTTTTTGAATTGCTGCTTCAGCGCCTTCTGTTAATTCTTTTTGTGCTGCACCGATAGTTGCATCAACACCGTCCATAGCTTCTTTTGCAGTTGCTCCGCCTGCTGCTGCTTGAACACCTTTTAATTGGCTAGCTGCTGTTCCTACAGAAGCTGCGAATGATGCTGCTGATGTTGCGAATGCTAAACCATCTTTAGCGTCGCCAGTTTTAGCGAATTGAACACCTGATGCTGTTGTAGAAACTGCTGAACCTGCGCCTTCAGCATATACACCGAATGTTCCTAGAGGAACTGCAACTGCTTCAAGAGCTGCTGCACTGATACCGAATGTACATCCGCCTGTTCCTGCAGCTGCTGCTGATAAAGCTTCAGAAACTTGAACACAAATTCCACCAGTTGTGTTTATTGCTGAACCTGTGTTAGAAACTGCACCCATTTTATCTGCGAAACGTTGGTCGTTTACTGCTTGGTCTTCTTCTGCAATTTCTTGTTGTCTGATTTCTTCGCTCTTGCTGCTTGCAGAATTTGTTGCAAGGTTATAATTTGATGTGTTTTGGTTTACTGCTGTGGTTAATGTATCTGCAGCTGCATCTTTGTTACTTACAACTTCGTCATTTTTTGCAGATAAGTCATTTTGTTCGTTTTGAACATTTGTCATTCTGCTCATTGAAGCATTTATTTGTGTTTTAATTGCTTCTTGTTCTTGTTTGTTGATGTCTGCATTAGGAGTTTTCTTTTCTTTTTCTTCTTGTTCAGCTTCTGCTGCAGTATTCAAATTGTAAATACTTCTGTTTCCTGAAGCTTCTGGAGTTTGAGCATTTTCATATTCTTGAGTAAGTTCTTCAATTTCATCAGCAATTTCATTTTGTTCGTTTATCAAACCGCTCATTTCGCCTTGGTTTGCTGCTACAACAGCTGCAGTTTCGTTGAAAGTTTGATTTGCTGTATTGATTATTTCAACGTTTTGTTCAATTGCTGTTCTTGCAGCGTTTATAGTGTTTTCAGCTGAATCTTTTGCGTGTTCTGCAGTTGAATTCATTTGGTTGTAAGCATTTGCACTGCTGAAGTTGCAAGTATCGATTTGGCTATTGCAAGAACCAATCAAGTTTTTAGTGCCAGCACTTTGGCTCAAAAGGTTTTTTCCTGCGTCTAAATCGCCACTTACTTTTGAGTTAACTGAATCTTTGCCACCGTTAGTAAAAATGCTATTGTGGTCGCTAGTGATATCATTTTTATTTGTTCTAGTATTGTTGTTGTTTTGAACTGTGTAATCATTTTGATTGATTTGTTGTTGATTAACTTTGTTTATCATTTTCCTTACTCCTTACGATATTATTCACCTACCTTTTTTCTTATCGGCTGTTTTTTGTTTGTTCTTTAATTTTTTGTCTTCTTTTGTTACATTTTGTAATATTTGATAATTTAATATTTTTTATAACGTTTTTGTGAAAAATTTGAAAAAAAATAAATGTTGCGTTAAAATCGCTTTATATATTAATTTTGTGGTGCGAAATGAAATATAAAAATTTTGGAATTGTATATAATCCGATAGTTAAAAATTCAGAAGATGTTGCAAGTGCTTTAGTTAATATTTTGGAAGAAAAAAAATTAAAGTATGCAAAATTTAGTATTGATTCTATGAAGCCAGATGCAGATTTTGTTTTTGTAATTGGTGGCGATGGGACTTTGTTATCTTCTGCAAGATTTTATTCTAAATATTCAATTCCTGTTTTTGGTATAAATTTAGGACGACTTGGTTTTTTGGCACAAGTTGGAGTTGATGAACTTAAATCTGCAGTAGATGCGATAATAAATGATAAATGTGTTGTAGAAGATAGATTAATGCTAACTGCTTCAGAAGATATGCTTGCGTTGAATGACTTTGTTATCAGAGGCATGTCGTCTTCAAGAACTTCAAGATTTTATTTAAATATCAATTCAAAATTTGTATGTGATTATTTGGCAGATGGTATAATTATCGCAACTCCGACAGGTTCTACCGCTTATGGATTGTCAGCAGGTGGCCCTGTCTTGTCACCACAACTTGATGTTGTTGCAGTTATTCCAATTTGTCCTCATACACTTACAGCAAGACCTTTGGTCATACCTGCGACAGAAAAAATTTCTGTTTCAATTTCTGATTCCGGACAAAGATTTAACGTTGTTGCAGATGGTCAGTATCAAAAAACTTTATCTAAAAAAATAGATATTCAAAAATCGCAGTTTCAAGCAAAACTTGCTTTGGTTACAGAAAACAATGATTTTTATTCAGTATTGAGAAAAAAACTAAATTGGGGGGTTGCTCCAAGAGCTTTATGATAAAGAATTTACGAATAAAAGATTATATATTAATAGATGAATTAGAGTTAGATTTATCAGAAAGTTTGAATGTTATCACAGGTGAGACAGGTGCTGGAAAAAGTATAATTATCAATGCGATAGATTTAGTTTTTGCACCAAGAGTGAGCAAAGAAGTTATAAAAAACGGTAAAGATAAGGCGATAATTGAACTTACGCTTTCTACAGAAAAAGATTTTTCAAAGATTTTTGATGAATATGGTATTGAAGATATTGGAGAAGAAATTGTTATTACAAAAGAAATTTCTCAAACTTCAACAAAGACAAGGATAAATGGCTCTTTAGCAAATAGTGCTGTTATAAAAGATATGCGTGAAAATTTGTTAGATATTCATTCGCAACATCAGACTTACGCTTTTTTGCAACCAAAATATCATATTGCATGGCTTGATAGTTATTCAAAAGATTTTTATGGTGTGTTGTTGCAAGATTTTCAAAGCGATTTTAAAGAATACCAAAACTTGCAAAATAAATTGGAAGAAGCAAAATGTGCATTTGATGTAACAGAAAATCAGATTGATTTTTTAAAATTCCAAATTAACGAGATTTCAGAGGCGAATATTCAATCTGTTGATGAGGTTGAAGAGTTAAAAGTTGAACTTTCAAAATTAGAAAATGTTGAAAAATTAAAAAATCTTACAGGTTCTTCTCATTGGGCTTTGTCAGGTGATGACAATTCAATTGTTAATGCTCTTTGTGATATAAAAACAAATTTGTCAAAAGCAAGTTCGCTTGATTCAGGTTTGTCTGATATAGAAAATGATTTTGTTAATTCTGTTGAAGCATTACAAGAACTAGCACGTTTGTTGAGAGATTATGAACAAAATTTGCAAAATGATACTGAACGTTTGAACGAAGTACAAGAAAGATTATTTTTGCTTGAAAAACTTCAACGCAAATATGGCGGAAGTTTGGAAGAAGTTTTGGCTTCTTTAGATAAATTTTCGACAGAATTAGATGTGATAGAAAATTCAAGCCAGCATGTTGAAGAATTAGAAAATAAAATTTCTGCATTGTTGAAAGTTTTGAAAGAAAAAGGCGATAAACTTACTCAAAGAAGAAAAGAACAAGCGAAGATTTTGGCAGATAAAATTGTTGAAATGTTAGAAGTTTTGGAACTTCCAAAAAGCAGGTTTGAAATTGCAGTAGAGACTGTAGAAATGAATTTGAACGGGTTTGACAAGGTTGAATTTTTGATTTCTACAAATGTTTCAGAAGATTTGAAGCCACTTGCAAAAGTTGCATCAGGTGGTGAACTTTCAAGAGTGATGTTAGCAATAAAATCAATTTTTGCTCAGAGCGATGAGATAGAAACAGTTATTTTTGATGAGATAGACACAGGTATTTCTGGTAAAACTTCACAAAGTGTGGCAGATGTTATTTCTAATTTTTCAAAATATCATCAAGTTATTTTGATTACTCATCAACCGATTATAGCTTCAAAAGCAGATGAATATATTTATGTAAAAAAAGCACAAGATGATAAAACAAGTGTTTGCGTTTCTGTGTTGGATAAAGAAGAAAGATTGAAAGCTATTGCAGAATTAGCCTCAGGTGAAGTTTCAGAAAGTTCTTTAGAATTTGCAAAATCATTGAATTAAGGGTGAGGGGTTAGAAAAACAGAAAATATCCGCTCCGGTGAGATGTTTTTGTTTTACTAAAATTAATATTATGCTTGTTGAAACATTGACAACTGTAACATTACCTTTTAAAATATTAATATATTTAAAAGGTACCAAATAAATGCTGAAATACTCAGAGATACAAAATCTTGCGGAAGATGAAAAGAATTTGCCGTTATTAAACAGAATATCGGCTCGTTTTGGTATTTCAGATTTTAAAACTCACATCAGTCGTGTAGAAGGTTTTACTCTTGCAGAAATGCTAGTAGTAATGTTGATAGGTTCAATCTTCATCGCAGCGACAATGCCGATTATAACAAAGCGTACAAAGACATTGTCAGAGCCAATACAAGATGAAATATGGAAATATACAACAAACAATATAGATATTTATTTTGAAGATAAAGTAAATATTGGTACAAATCAGGTACATGACACTCATCAGTTGTTTGTTCAATCTCTAAATGAAAGCACTTCCCAAATAGGGTTAGGAGTAAATAACAGTACTGAAAATGCATTTTTGAAATATGGAGTAAGAGGCAAATTTGTCTTGGGTTCAGGGACTGCAACTGCAACCCAAAATGGTGGTATTGCAATAGGTCAAGATGCCAAAACATATACAGAAAATTCAATTGCAATAGGTACAAGTGCAGATGTAAATACAACAAGCTTGGCAGCGGCAAAAGCAGCAGGTCACTATATTACAA
>JAZLGV010000026.1:0-23196 GCA_045616505.1 Candidatus Gastranaerophilaceae bacterium
TAACAGTTGTGTTTTTAATGATAAAAGCAACACAAGATAATGTTCTAGGCATTTTATCATTCATTGTTTGGTCACTACTTTTAATTATTACAATACAATACACTTGGCTTGCAATGAGCATTGGTATCCATGGTGAAGGTGGAACAATCGTACTTAATCAAGTTTTAAAAAGATTGGTAAAAAACCCTAAAGCAATGACAATTATTTCACTTTTAACAGTTCTTGGGGTATCTTTGCTTATGGGGGAAAGCGTTATCACTCCTGCAATTAGTGTTCTTTCTGCAATCGAAGGGATAAAAGTTGTACCAAGTTTACAAAACACGCCTCAACCAATAATTCTTTCAATTGCATTACTTATAATCGTTGGGTTATTTTCTGTTCAAAAAAATGGTGCAGAAAAAGTATCTAAAAGTTTTGCTCCAATAATGCTAACTTGGTTTATAACAATTGCAACTTTTGGGGTTTTATCTATTGTGAAAACTCCAGAAGTTCTTTATGCGCTAAATCCAATGTACGCAGTAAAATTTATGATACATCACGGACTTGCAAGTTTCATAATTCTTGCAGTAACATTACTTGCTATAACAGGAGCAGAAGCATTATATGCAGATATGGGACACCTTGGTAAAAAACCAATTGTATATGCTTGGTATTTCGTATTCATAGCATTATGTCTTAATTATTTAGGGCAAGGAGCTTTTATAATAAGAAATCCTGAAACTACAAATATTTTATTTTCTTTAGTTTCTTCAGAAGCAAACTTTTTATTCTTCCCATTTCTTATTTTGAGTATTCTTGCAACAATAAATGCCTCACAAGCAATGATTAGCGGTTTTTTCACTATTGTTTATCAAGCAATCAACACAAGAATTTTCCCACGTTTTAAAATTAATTACACATCAGAAAAAATCAATTCTCAAATTTATATTGGCGCAGCAAATTGGTTTTTAATGTTTTGCGTAATCTTAATTGCACTATATTTTCAAACATCTGCAAATATAGCATTTGCTTATGGTTTTGCAGTATCTTGTTGTTTTAACATAACAGGAATTTTAGTTGCGACAATTTTCTATTTAAGAAAAAAATATTTTCAATGTTTTATATCAATAATGCTACTTGGTATAGATTTTATATACCTTCTTGCAGCATTAACAAAAATTCCAAAAGGCGCTTATGTATCACTTATGATAGCTGCTGTTCCTTTTACAATAATTTTACTTTACATCAATGGACAAAAAGCTTTATTTAAAGCAATGAAATTCCAAGATAAAAACGAATTTATGACTCAATTTATGACAAGCTACAAAACTGCACCAAAAATTGATGGCACAGGTATTTTCTTTGCTAGAGGAATTGAATCTGTACCACCATACATTCTAAAAACAATATTTATAAATAAAATCTTATACAAAAATAATGTATTCATTAATATTAACAAAACAAACGAACCTTTTGGACTTCATTATGAAGTAGAAAACGTGACAGAAGGTTTAAAAATTCTAAAAATTAAAACAGGTTATATGGAAAAAATCCAACTTCAAAGAATACTAAAAGCACTTGATATAGAAGAAAATGCTATATTCTATGGTATAGAAGATATTGAAACAACAAACTTCTTCTGGCATATATTCGCTACAATCAAAAAGATTGTACCATCTTTTGCAAGTTTCTACGAAATGCCCGAAGATAAATTGCACGGTGTAATAACTAAAATAAAAATATAAAAATTATTTTATACTACTTACAACGCGGCAAAGTTCTTTTTGCCAATCACCTGTTTTTTCAACATAAAACTCAGCACCTTTCATTTTACAAAGTTGCTTGTGTTCTATTTTAGTAGAAGCTGACATTACACCAATTCTTGCTGCTTTTTGGCTGTTTGAAGATAATTTCTTTAATTCTTCCAACAAAATCAAACCTTCACGTTCTGTTGGAATATACAAATCCATTACAACCATATCAAAAATTTGTTTTTTAAATTTGTCTATCGCATCATAAATTTCTTGAGATGTAACTACATCAAAATTCATTTGTTTAAACAAAATTTCTAATTGATAAGTAATTACACCCAAATCATCAATAACTAAAATTGTTTTCTTTGGCAAATTAAAAGTATCACCGTTTGCATTAGTTTCTGTTATAGTATTTGTTGATGATGCTGGTTTTGGAGAAGAAGCAGGAGTATAAGTTGGTTTGCTAGCTTCTTTTGCTGCAATTTTCAAATCAGCCATAGCGTTTTCAATTTCTTCTAATTGTCTGCGCATGATAGCCATTGTAACTTCTTCATTTTCTGAAAGTTGTTTATCTGTTAATTTGAAAAATTTCTTTAAAAAATTTTCATCTATTTCTAATGTTACCTTATTAGCCAATTAAATAACTCCTAATACTTCTTACATTTATATTTTAACAAAGTTTTGTAACATTTGCAATAATACAATTTAAATTTTATCATGTTTATACTACTATGATAATAGTAAAAAGAAAAGAGGAAATATGAAAATAGGAATTCCAAGAGCAATGTCTTTTTATGAAAATTACCCCTTCTTCTTTGGGTTTTTTACTGATTTAGGCATTGAAATCGTATTATCAGACAAAACAACAAAAAAAACATTATCAGAAGGAGCAGGATTAGTTGTAACTGAAACTTGCTTACCTATCAAAATTTATGTTGGACATGTATTAAACTTAATAGAAAAAGGTGTGGATAAAATATTTGTTCCATCACTTCAGTCTATTGATACAAAAATTTATAACTGTTCAAAAATCAGAGGTTTACCTGATTTAATCAGAAACGTTGTTAAAAAACCATTTACAATGATTGAAGCAACTCTTGATAAATCAGAAAAAAATCAAGGTTTATATGAATTTTTAGCAGAAATTGTTGCTCCATTTGGTATTACTGACAAAGAAGTTATCAAAAGAGCTTCAAAAGCAGGTTGGAAAGTTTATAACAACTTCAAACTAATGACAACTTCTGGAATGAGCTACAAAGATGCTTTAAGTTATGCACTTCAAGGAAAAATCTTTATTCAAAAAGATTCTAAAGAGTACCCTATTTCTGTTGCAATTATATCTCACAGCTATAATATTTATGACAACAGAGCTTCTATGAATATCTTTGAAAAATTAAATTCAATGGATGTAAAAGTATATTCAGCATTAAATTTAACAAAAGAACAAATGGAAGAAGGTATGAATTCACTTGAACAAAGTGTATATTGGGCTAACGAACTTGAAATGACTGGTTGTGCAGGACATTACTTAAACGACAACAGAGTTGACGGTATCATAACACTAAACTCTTTTGGTTGCGGCCCAGATTCACTAATGATTGAAAGAATCACAAGAAAAGCAAAAGAATTCAATAAACCAATGCTTCAATTAACAATTGATGAACAAACTGGAGAAGCAGGTTTCATCACTAGATTAGAAGCGTTTATTGATATGTTATACCGTAAAAAACGAGCAAATATCTTGAGTAAAATCGAAATTTCTAAAGAAACAAGTGATGATATTTTTATTGCAAATACATCATTCATTGAAACTTCTGAAATTTTATAATAAAAAAACTAAAAAAGAGGAGAATTTGCAAAATGCAAATTCGCCTTTTTTTTACTAATCTTTTTTATTAATTAATACTAATAAATCAAATCTTTGTGACTATCTTTAAATTCTTTTTCATACAACTTTGCCCATTGACAGAATTTGTAATATGCTTGCATATATGCAAATACAAAGCCATGTTTTCCGTCAAAAAGTCCACCTTTTAAAATATAGAATTTAAAAAACTCATAAGCAGGACGAGTAACTAATTTAAACATTGAAAATTTTCTACCTTTTTCTTCAAATTTTTTCAATTCAAAATCAGTATATCTATCGATTTTTTCATTATAACTAGAAATTGAAGGCATATGATAATGAACCATATGCAAATTTTTACCTTCAATCCAAAAATCTTCACCTTCATGAGTAATTGGCATTTGATGAATCACATCTGTATATGTGCAAACACCTTTTTTCCAAAATCTTTTACATCCTTTTTGAACCCAAGAATGAAGAATCACACCACACATTGCAGTTTCTCTTTTAATATAACAAGCGTTATGATTTGGTTTTGGGTTATTTGCATACTCTCTCAAATATGCCCACAATTCTGGAGTTACAATTTCATCTGCATCTAAAACTAAAATCCAATCACCAGTGGCTTGTTCCATAGCCCAATTTCTTGCTGGCTCAACTATACCCGTTCTTTCGTGGTAATAAATTTTACAACCGTATTTTTCTGCAATTTCAATTGTTCTATCTTCTGAATGCATATCGCAAATAACAATCTCATCCGCATCTTTAACAGCTTCTAAACATTTTTCAAGTAATCTATCTGCATTTAAAGTATTTATAACTACTGATATTGTTGCCATTAATTCTCCAATCTTACCCATTCTTGAGGTATTATATCTGTCTGAACAATAGTTTTATCGCTATACCACCATTGAGGAGCGATAACTATTTTATAAGGATTTTTATTTAACCATGCGCCCCACCAAGAAAAAGAACTATTTGCAATAATGTTATGATCACATAAACTCATCAAACGCATATCTTCATAACTGTTTTTACCTGAATTATGTGAAACATACACGCATTCATAAGGTAATTTTAAATTTTCTCTTGCCCAATTTATATCATCAGAGAACACAAAAATTGTCGGATTTTGACAATGTTCTGCAATATAATCAACTGCATGTCTATAATAATCTAAAGAACAGTGAGCAAACATATCTTGATAACGTTTCTTTTGAACATAATCACCACGTCTTATATGCAAAGAAACTGAATTACAATTTGCTATTTTATCTGCAAATTCTTTATTTATTCCGCTTGGAGGATTTTTAAATCTAAAATCAGCACTTATAAAATCTTTAATTAAACCAAAATAAATCTGACTTTGAAAGAAACCTTCGATATAAGTATTTGGTTCTAATTCAAAAAGACCTTGGTCAAATTCCACATGTGGTTCAGAATACAAAGTTATTCCACCAAAAGATTTTTTATTCATTTTTTTTCTAAATTTCCACAAGAAAGCCAATTTTAATTTAGTAAAAATATTAGTAACCTTAGGCGGATTAATACCGAAAATATCTAATTCAAAAGGTCTTGCATAGCGTTTACTAAAAAAAGACATATCAAAAAGTATTTTCTTTTCTTTTGCAAAACCTAAAGAACGAGCAAAAGCCCATTGAAACATTTGATTTCCTAAACCACCATTAAATTTTACATAATAATTTTCTTCTTTTGCCATTATTTCTCCGTATATTCAGAATATTCTTTTGAATCTTCCATCCATTTTTCTTCAGAAACTTTATACGCATGATTCCAAAATTTTTCTATTGCATAAGTTTCTCTTTCTTCTCTATGCAAAACGTGAACTATAACGTCACCGTAATCAAGCAAATTCCAACGATTTTTCATATCGTTTTCTTCACCATTTGGAATTCTGTTAAAAAGTTCTTTTATTTTTGCATAAACATTATTACTCAAAGCTCTTACTTGAGTAGAAGAATCAGCAGAACAAATAACAAAATAATCAGCCAAAACTGAAACGGTTCCAATATTCAAAATAGTAATGTCTTTAGCTTTTCTATCATCCAAAACTCGAGCTATAATACTTGCAAGTTTTTCTGATGATATTTCAATTTCGTTTTCCATTTAAATAACTAACCTTCTATCATATCAATTCTGCGTTGATGTCTGCCACCTTCAAATTCTGCATCAAGCCAAGCATCAACAATATCAATTGCAAGACCTGCACCAACAACTCTTTCGCCCATACACAAAATATTTGAATCGTTATGCATACGAGTTAAACGTGCTGAGAAAGTATCAGAACACAAAGAAGCTCTTATACCTTTAACTTTGTTTGCCACTATTGAAACACCAATACCTGTTCCACAGATAATAATTCCACGTTTGTAACAACCGTCTGCTACAGCTTCTGCAACTGCACGTGCATAAATTGGATAATCACAAGAGTCTTTATTAAACGTACCAAAATCTTTAAACTCAATATTTCTTGACTTTAAATGTTCCATTATTTTTTGTTTTAATTCAAAACCGCCGTGATCACAGCCTATTGCAATTGATAAATTTTCCATAAAATAATTATACAATTTATATATAAATTTGCAAATACGTAATAATCAAATTTTTAAATTTTTATAGTAAAATATAATTATGAAATATATAGACAATGTCCGAAATTTTTGTATAATAGCACACATCGACCACGGCAAATCAACACTTGCCGACCGTTTGCTTGAAAAAACTAACACTATTTCTCAAAGAGATATGCAAGACCAACTTCTCGACACTATGGATATTGAAAGAGAACGAGGAATTACAATCAAACTTAATGCCGCAAGAATGAACTACAAAGCAAAAGACGGCAAACAGTATAAATTAAACTTAATCGACACCCCTGGTCATGTTGATTTTTCTTACGAAGTTTCACGTTCACTTGCAGCATGCGAAGGTGCACTTTTAATCGTCGATGCAACTCAAGGTGTTGAAGCTCAAACGTTAGCAAATGTTTATCTTGCTGCAGAACAAAACTTGGAAATAATTCCTATCATCAACAAAATTGATTTACCATCTGCTGATGTTGAAAGAGTAAAAGCAGAAATTGAAGAAATTTTAGGTATAGATGCAAGTATCGCTATCCCTGTCAGCGCAAAAACTGGTGAAGGGATTGAAGATGTACTTGAAGCCATCGTAGATTTTGTACCACCACCTGTTGATACAACAGAAAAACCTTTAAGAGCATTAGTTTTTGATAGTGCTTATGACCAATACCTTGGAACACTTTGCTTTTTTAAAGTTGTCGACGGAACAATCAGAAAAGGCGATATGGTCAAATTTATGGCAAACGAAAAAGAATACGAAACCATTGAACTTGGCTATCTCACACCAAACAGAGTTCCTGTTGATGAGTTAAGTTGCGGTGATGTTGGTTATTTTGCAGGTTCAATAAAAGAAATTTCAAGATTTGTCGGAGATACAATCACACTTGTAGAAAAACCAGCAGAAAGTCCACTAGAAGGATACAAAGAAGCTCTTCCAATGGTATTTTCTGGGCTTTATCCTGTTGATAATGATGACTACCAAGATTTAAAAGAAGCACTAGAAAAACTAAAACTTAACGATAGTAGTATAACTTTTGAACCTGAAACATCTAGCGCATTGGGATTTGGTTTCAGATGTGGTTTTCTTGGAATGCTTCACATGGAAATAGCACAAGAAAGACTTGAAAGAGAATATGGGCTATCCCTTGTAACAACTGCACCATCAGTTGTCTATAAAGTTCACAAAACAACTGGCGAAGTTGTTGATATTGATAACCCAGCAAACCTTCCTGATGCTGGACAAAGAGATTTTATAGAAGAACCTTATGTAAAAGTTCAAATCATTGCTCCAAACGATTACACTGGAACATTGATGGATTTATGCCAAACTAAAAGAGGTATATTCATTAATATGACATACATCGACAAAGTAAGAGCAAATTTGGAATATCACATCCCACTTTCAGAAGTCATAACTGATTTTTACGACCAACTTAAATCAAGAACAAGAGGTTATGCGAGCATGGATTACGAATTTTGTGACTACAAACGTTCAAACCTTGTAAAACTTGATATTATGCTTGCAGGCGAAGTGGTAGATGCATTATCTGTAATTTGTCACAAAGATTTTGCATTTCATATCGGACAAAAATTAACAGAAAAACTAAAAACAATAATTCCACGACAACTGTTTGAAGTACCAATTCAAGCGGCTATTGGCGGAAAAATTATCGCAAGAACAAACATAAAAGCAATGAGAAAAAGCGTATTAGATAAATGCTATGGTGGTGATATTTCAAGAAAAAGAAAACTACTTGAGAAACAAAAACGAGGCAAAAAGAGAATGAAAGCCGTAGGTAAAGTTGAAGTTCCACAAGAAGCATTTATGGCAGTATTAAGCTTGGAAGAAGAATAAATATAAAAACCAAACAAAAAGAGTTTAGACTATATCTAAACTCTTTTTATATTACATCATTTTTATATGCTCAAACTATTTGCTAGAACTATCATTTGAGCTATTTAACAAACTTTCACATTTGCTTTTTGCTTCTGGATCACTTAAAGAATCACAGTAACTTTTAGCTGCGTTATCAGCGGCATTTTCAACTGTTTCATTTGTTTTATTAGCAGATTTAGTCATTGTTTCACCAAATTTGCCTAGTATAGTAACAGCAATAACTGCTACAAGTGCTAAAATCAAACCATATTCAATCAATGATTGAGCTTTTTTTGTAGATAATTTCATAAAATACAAACCTCTATTAAAAATAACTTACAAAAGTCATTATATCATTTTAAAAAATATAAAGCAACATTTTTATTTTGTTTAAAATTATATGATATAATCAATGCAAAAGTATAAATTCAAATCATCATAGGAGATTAATTTTGAGAAAAAAAAACATGCCGAAAATAAACATGCCAAAATTAAATACTAAAAATATTATATTAATCGCATCTGGGGCATTAGTATTTTTAATCATAATTTTCGGATTATTCATCAATTCAAACAAAAATAGCAAGAACGTAATTCTAGATAAATTATCAGAGATAGAAAAAGCAGGAAAAATTGTTGTAGGTGTAAAATTTGATGCAAGACCATTCAGTTACAAAAACGAAAATGGTGAGCTTATAGGCTTTGATATTGATTTAGCAAAAAAAATAGCAGAGACATTACTTGGCGATGAAAACAAAATCGAATTTAAAGAAGTAACACCTGACAAAAGAATATTAATGTTAAATTCAAACCAAGTAGATATAGTTGTTGCTTCAATGTCAGTTACAACAAGCAGAAAACAGATTGTAAACTTTTCAGTACCATATTATATAGCAGGACAAGCAATATTAGTTCCTGAAAAATCTGATATTACAACAATCCCAGACTTAAACAATAAAAGGGTAATTGTAATACATGGTTCAACTGCTGAAACAAATCTTAAACTTGTTGCACCTAAAGCAAAAATAATAGGTTATAAAAATTACACCGAAGGATTTAATGCTTTAAAGACTAATCAAGCCGATGCAATGGCAACTGACGACACAATAATTTTCGGATTTTTAGAAACAAACAAAAACTTCAAAATATTACCAAAAAGATATACCAAAGAACCGTATGCAGTTGCAGTAAAAAAAGGGGAAGAATACAACAACTTGCTTTCAAAAATAGATTTTTTAATCAAAACAATGCAACACAATGGTGAATTAAGAACTTTAAAAAACAAATGGATAAAATACTAATTGTTAATATTTCATCATTTGATTGACATGCTAAAATATATCTGATAAAATCAAACTGTTAAAATATATATTAATAGGAAAGGCACAAAATATGTTTAGAAGAAAAAATGCGTTCACTTTAGCTGAAGTATTAATCACACTTGGTATTATTGGTGTTGTAGCAGCAATGACTGTACCAACATTAGTTGGACAAACTGGAGAACAAGAATATAAAACAGGACTTAAAAAAGCAGTTTCTACAATTAACCAAGCAGCACAATTAAACTATGTTCAAGATGGTTGTGATTTTTCATTACTTTCAAGTTCAACAGCAAGTGAAACATCAACAGATAACTTATATGGTTTATTTGCTCAAAGATTAAATGTTCAAAACAAAAGTGTTGCAGCAACTGATTTTGCAAACAATAGTGCAGGTTCTTTAACAGGAGCAAACAAATTCTTACTTAACGATGGTACAGTCATCAGTTTTGATAACAGCACAACTTGTACAACAGTTGGCGCTTGTACTGTTTGGGTTGATACAAATGGTTATAAACTTCCAAACGCAGCATCTCAAAAAACTACAAAAACAGATTCAAACATTGTAAAAGACCAATTCAAATTGTATATTTACAATCAAACTGTAGTACCTGCTGATGATGCAGCTAAATATGTGCTTTACCACTAGATTTCAAAAGAAAAATAAATAAAAAAAACTCTGTGTGTTACACAGAGTTTTTTTTATGAAAGATTATGACTATTAACAATTCTAAAATATTTTTTTGAAATTTTGTTTTCTTTGTTTTATATTTTTGTAAAGAAAAAAGGGAAAAACAAGCAATTTATTTTTTTACCCTTTTTAAAAGATATGTGAAACGTATAAAATAGAGGAATAAAAAATTATGATGATTCAATCAATAAATGCTTTGACAAATGCTCCAAGCACAACAACAGTAAAAGCCCCTCAACCTCAAAAACCATCGTTTGAAGGTATGGGCGTAAATAAAGCAGGAAAAACAATGAAAGCGTTGGCAGCTGCAGCAATTCTTGGAATGGCAGCCGTTGGAATGTCAAGTTGTGTACAACCAACAGATCCAACAATTATAGAAGAACCAACAGAAAAAGAAGAAACAACACCAGTTGAGGAAGATGAAACTATCACTGATGATGAGGAAACAACTCCTGTTGAAGACGAAGAAACAAAACCAATCGGTGGCGAAGAGGAAACAAAACCAGTAGTTGATGACGATGATACAAAACCAACAACAGGTGATGAAGAAACAAAACCAGTAGTTGGTGATGACGATACAAAACCAACAACAGGCGATGAAGAAACAAAACCAATCGTTGACGAAGAAACAAAGCCTATCGTTGATGATGAAGAAATCACAAACCCTGAAGAAACAAAACCAATAGAAGAAACTCCATTCATCGTAAATGATACAATTTCACCAGCATTAGCAGATACAGCAGTATATAAATTGTTGCGCGAAGTAGGCTTTACAGATATTACAGGAGAAGAAGTTCCTGTAGAGGCTGGTAAATATCAACCAAAAACAGGTGAAATGACAGAATTGAGTTATACAAGAAAAGGTATAGATGTTATAAATTATAAATTAAATAGAGAATTATCAACAGATGGTCATTTAGTTTATGATTGTACTTCTTATGATCCTGTTTATGTAATGGAACTTGGTGTGTATGAATGGACAGGTGATGAATTCTCATTTGATACTGAAAATAAAATCTTTACTCATTATATGCCAGATGAAGATGGAGATCATGATTATTATGAATATAGATATATTAAAGTAAAAGAAGATGGTTCTTTAGTTCAAGGTAAATATAAGATGGATCCTGAATCAGAAGACCCTGCAAAAAGAGTTCCTCATGATTATGCAAAAGAAGTTCCATCATGGTTTGAAAGTAATCGAATTCCTGTATGGTTTGATCCAGCGAAAAATGATGCTTCAGAAACTTATGGTAATACAATCGGTGAACGTAATGTGATTGATTGGACAAACATTGAATTCAAATTGGCAAAATAGGAAATAAGTAAAACCCAAAGAACAATAAAAATCAAAGAAAAAAAGACAAAGTTTTCACTTTGTCTTTTTTATTTATTGATAAAATCTCAAATTTTATTAGAAAATCTTTTTATTCAAATCTGCTTTTCTTATTCTTATATTTTCTGGAGTAATTTCTACTAATTCATCATCAGCGATATATTCCAAAGATTCTTCCAAACTCATTTCTTTATGAGCTTGCAAAGTAACCATAACATCAGCTGTTGCAGTTCTCATATTTGTAAGTTTTTTAGTTTTACAAATATTTACTGCAATATCTTGTGAACGATTACCTTCTCCGATAATCATTCCTCTATAAACTTTAGTTTTTGGAGTAACAAAGAAAACACCTCTATCTTCAAATTGAGCCAAAGCATAAGGAATTGCTTCACCTTGTTCCAACGCAATTAAAGAACCGCTTCTTTGTTTTGCAATATCGCCTGCATAAGGTTTGTATGTATCATAAGTGTGATACATAATACCCTCACCACGAGTCATTCTGATAAATTCACTTCTAAATCCTATCAAGCCTCTTGCAGGAATAGAAAATGCCATATTTGTTCTACCTGAAACATTATTCATTTCAAGCATTTCACCTTTTCTTTGAGAAAGTTTATCAATACATGAACCAGCATATTCTTCAGGTACATCTATGATTAAATTTTCATAAGGTTCACATTTTTGTGAATCTATTTCTTTGTAAATAACTTCTGGTTTAGAAACTTGGAACTCATAACCTTCTCTACGCATAGTTTCAATCAAGATACCCAAGTGCAATTCACCACGACCGCTCACTTTGAAACAATCAGTATTTTCAGTATCTTCTACTCTCAAACTTACATTCTTTTCAAGTTCTAAATATAATCTTTTTCTTAATTGTCTTGATGTAACAAATTTTCCTTCTGTACCTGCAAATGGACTATCATTTACTGAAAAATTCATTTGCAAAGTAGGCTCATCAACTTTTATGAGAGGAAGAGCGACAGGGTTAGTCAAAGAACAAATTGTTTCTCCTATTTGAATATCAGAAAATCCAGCAACACCAACGATATCACCAGCATGAGCTTCCTGAATTTCAACCCTGCCTAAATCCTCAAATCCGTATAATTTTGTTACTTTACCCTTTTCTTGAGTTCCGTCTGCTTTCATTACGCAAACTTGTTCTTGTGATTTTATAGAACCACTCAAGATACGACCTGTAACAATTCTCCCAACATATTCATTATAATCTAATGTTGTAGCTTGCATTTGTAATGGTTTATCAATATCTGCTTCAGGAGCTTCGATATTTTCCAAAATACAATCTAACAACGGTATCATATCTTTTCTTTCATCATCAAGTTCTTTTATTGCAAAACCCATCAAACTGCTTGAGAAAACAAAAGGGAAGTCCAATAAATCTTCTCTGTCTGTAAGTTCTGTAAACAAATCAAAAACTTTATCTAATGCTGTTAAAGGTTCTGCACCTGTTCTATCAATTTTGTTGATAACAACAATGATTTTTAAACCTAATTCTAATGCTTTTGATAATACAAATCTTGTTTGTGGCATTGGTCCTTCTGCTGCATCTACAATCAATAATGCACCATCAACCATACCTAATACACGTTCAACTTCACCACCAAAATCAGCGTGACCTGGGGTGTCGATAATATTAATCTTTGTATCTTTATAATTAATAGAGATATTTTTAGAAAGAATTGTAATTCCTCTTTCTCTTTCTAAATCATTATTATCAAGCACTCTTTCTTGCATTGCTTGATTATCTCTAAATACGCCTGCTTGTTTAAGCATGCAATCTACCATAGTTGTTTTACCATGGTCAACGTGAGCTATAATAGCTATATTCCTAATGTTTTCTTCTTTTGCCATATTCCTAAACTTCTATCTTTGCTAGTGTGTAAATTATAGGGGTAATACCTATAACAAATGTAGTACAAAAAAAATCAGATTACAAGTTTTTTAATAAAGCTCGCAAACTTTTTTAAAATCTTCAACATCCATTACACAAAATGCTTCTACATATTTTTTATCTTTTAACATTCCTCTATATTGATTTAATCCAATCGCATGATACTCATAATCTTTTGTTGCAGTTTGTGATTGATAACAACTTATCATTGCTTTTTTTACTTGTATATTCTCTGAAATATCAACATAGGCATTTACAAAACCCAATGCTGACCAAACTTCATAAAAACAAATTTTCAAATCTTTGCGATACGGATTTGTATATAATATTTCATTTAGCAACAAACTTACAGCCTTATGGTCAGGATGTTGATCAATTATATTTGGAACAAAAATGCAATTATATTTTGAAATTGCAAGTTTTTTAAAAGTGTCTAAATCTTCTATTAAATGTTTATCTCTTGAACGGAAAAAAGTATAATTTTCAACACCTGCTATTTGCATCGCTGCACGAAATTCATTTTCACGAAGCTCAATAACTTCTGTCGCAGGCATATCTTTAACACCTTTTCTCCCATCTGTTAGCAATACAACATCAAAGTTTTTAGGATAAATTGAAAGCAATCCACCCATACCAATACTTTCATCGTCCGCATGTGGACACAAACACAATGCTTTTGTTTCTTCACCAAATTCCAATTCCTGCGGCTTCAAATTTAAAGATGCCATTATTTTGCTATATTTAAAAGAAAGTTTCTTAAACAATAAATCTTTTATCAAACTTATTCCTCTACCATATTTTCAATAATAACTCTTCCAAACTCTTTCCAATCAAGATTTTCTGCAATCTTATGAGCATTTTTTGAAACTTCTGTAAATTTTTCGTTTTCATACATATACATCTCATAAACTTCAGAAATTTTATTTGTAAGATTTTCAATTTTATTTATTTCTCTATCAAAAACAAAACCATTTACACCATCTTCGATAAGTTCTCTTACACCTGTTGTTGAACTTACGATACTTGGTTTATAATTTGAAGCTGCTTCGGTTACAACAAGACCAAAAGCTTCATTCAAAGATGGTAGCACATAACAATCTATCATATTGTAATAAACATTCATATCAGCTTGTTTTGGCAACACCTGAACTTTATTTGACAAGCCTAAAAACTTAACCATAAATTTAAAAAATCCTGCTTTATGAATTTGAGGATAAATAAATCTTGCTTGAATTTTTGAAGTTTTTGGAAGCTTTGACATCGCCCAAAGCAACAAATATCCGCCTTTATTCAAACCTCCACCAACTATTGCACCAAGAGTAAAGAAATTTTTTCTTGGTTCTTGAACAAAATCAGCTAAATCATCAATTGCAGGGTGACAAACAAAAACTTTTTTATCGTCTAAACCAAAATTTTCAACATAATCATTTTTCAAACTATTTGAGACAGCAAAAGTTGAATGATTTTTTGAAATATGATTTTCCTGATATTTAACTTTTTGATAATTATATATTTTCAAAATAGTTTGCATAAATTTATTTTTGCCATTTTTAGATTTAAATTTTGAAGAATTTGAATGAACTAAATTATTTGCAAAAGGTAACAAAATATCACTTGATAAAATATAGTCATATTTTATTTCATTAAGTTTCTTCTTTAATTTTTTTTCAAAATTTCTTTTACCCAATACCGTAATAGAATTTATACCACATACGGTATTTACTCTATCTTTACCTTTTTGACAATAAATATCTATATCAAATTTTTCTGATTCAATAAGTTGAAAAATAAGATTTTTAGTAACTTTATGTCCTCCACCAGAAAACCCTTCTTGTGTAAAACATTCATCAGTAGAAATCAATATTAGTGCTAATTTTTTTCTCATAAATATACCCTCAAAATAATTTTATCATAAATCAATAAATTTTACATTGCTAATTGTTTTTATATTTATTTTTTGCTAAAGTAAAACTGAACTATGTTCACAAAAAGGGATTATAAATGTATAAAAATAAAATAATAACTATCCTATCACTAGCTTTATTGCTTACTATACCTGCTCAAAAAGTCGAAGCAAAAATGTCAAAACAAGCTTATGCGCTTTACCAAAAAGCTTGCACTCTTGAAATGAAACAACAAAAGAAAGAAGCTATTTCTGTTTTACAAAATATCATTTCACTTGGTTGCAACGACACAATGGTATATCTAAAACTTGCAGGAATTTATGCGGATATCGCTGATTGGAACAATGCTCTTGGAGCATACAAAAAAGCACTTGAAACAAGACCAAATGATGCTTTCATATATATTAGCATAGGTAATATTTTGCAAACTCAAAGCAACTACAAAGATGCTTATGAAGCATACAAAAAAGCACTTGAAATTTATCCTGATTACAAATTCAATTACTTAAATATCGCAAACATTGAATCTTTGATGGGTGAATATGAACACGCAGAAGAAAATTACAACCTATTTTTAAATGCTTATCCATCTCACACAGAAGCAAGAGAAAGTCTTGCAAGTGTATATTTGAGAGATAACAAGGCAACAGAAGCTTGTGTTCAATACGAAAAATTATACACATCAAATCCTGAAGGTTTTAAAGAATATTCAAATTATGGTTTGGCTTTGTTCAAAGCAAAAAAATATGAAAATGCTGTTGATATCTTAAAAAAAGCAATAGAACTTGATAAAGAAAACATTTTAGCACACGCAAATCTTGCGCTTACACTTCAACAACTTGATAGAGATGACGAAGCACTTGTCGAGTTTCAAAAAACATTTGAACTAAACCCAAATCTAACTTCACTTAGATTTGATTATGCAAACTTGCTTGCAAATATGAATAAAAATGATTTAGCAATAGCACAATATAACACATATCTAAAAGCATATCCAAAAGCAGCTGATGCTTTGGCAAATCTTGCAACTGTATATGAAAAACAAAACAAAATGGATTCTGCAATTGCAACATATCTAAAATCACTTGAAATCGACCCTAAAAACACAGAAGTTAAGAAAAAACTTGCACTTTGTTATCACGGACAAAACGATTATGCAGATGCAATAAAATATTATAACGAAGTTCTTGCTATAAACAAAGACGACCTTGATACAAAAGCAAATAAAGCTCTTGCACTTCACGCACTAAAAAAATATGAAGATGCAATTGTAATATACAAAGAACTTTTAAAAACAAACGAAAATGAAAGACTACAAAATAATTTAATCAGCGCATTAAATACTCAAGGTGATATTTATCTTCAAAATAACAACAACCAAAAAGCAATTGAATGTTTTAACACAGTAATCGAATATGATGTAAATGAAGATTTTGCATATTTTGGACTTGCAAAAGCTTATGAAAAAATGGGTTCTAAAACAAAAGCACTTGAAAACTATGAAAAAGCAATAGAAATGGCTCCAGACAACAAAATGTATAAGGACAATTTCAACGCATTTTCAAATGCCTCAACAACAAAAACCCAAACTACTTCTACAAGCAAGCCTTCAATAACAACCCTTTCTCCACAACTTGCAACTTCTACGCAAGATGAGAAATATTACATCAAATTAGGTGATAATTTTTATAATGACAAAAAATATGAAGAAGCAATTATAAATTACAAAAGGGCATTAGCTTTAAATGATAATAATTCAGTAACTTACCTAAAACTTGGTAATTTATACAAAATCAAAAAAAACGCAACTTTAGCAAGCGAAAACTATCAAAAAGCTATTTTAATCAGTCCAAAATATGCTGATGCTTGGTTTAACTTAGGATTAGTTTACGCAGAAACTCAAAAATACGATGATTGCATAAAATGTTGTCAAAAAGTAATTTCACTAGATCCAAATTATCTATATGCTTATTACGCTCTTGGATTAGCTTATGAATCAAAAGGACTTAATGACAAAGCAATCGAAAGTTATCAATCATTTATAAAACTAAACTCTTCTGATGAAAAAACTAATCAAACAGTAAAAAGTAAAATTATAGAACTTCAAAAAAATAAATAGAGCAAAATTTAATGAAAGCAGTTTTATGTATATTTTTCTCATATCTTCTTCTATGTATTCCGCTACATATCAAAAAGAAGCCTAACGCTGTAATTCTTTTTAATAACTTACCCATAACAAAGGAAAATGCTCTAAATAACACAACTTCTTTTAAAACTGGAAAAAGAATATATTACATACTTATTACCAAAAAAGAATTAAAAACAGATACAATAAGAGTAAAAGTTTATAGCAGAAAAGCAAATGCAGATAACACTCGTAATTCTCTCGTTTACTGCAACGATTTCAGACTAAACAAAGACAATGTTTATTATTACACTGATTATATAGTAATGAACTCCGCTGGCGAATACAATATGGCAATATATTCAACAGATAGACTTGATGTAGAAATAACATCAGCCGATTTTAAAGTTGTTGAAAATTAAAAAACATCTTTGTTTGCCAAAATAAATTTTTCTTCGGTAAAATCACTTATCAAAAGAGTTTTTTCTTTGTTTAACTCACCTTTTATGATTGAAATATTTGATTTTGCAATATGTAATTTTTTTGAAAGAAACTCAATCAAAGCCTTATTTGCTTTATTCTCAATTGGTTGAGCCGTAACTTTAATTTTTAAAAAATCGGCTTCTTTCACAATTTCACACTTGCTTGAATTAGGAACAATTTTTATTCTTAAAATTAACCCTTTATCTGTATCTGTAAAAATACTTTTTTCCATATCTTAACTTTCAACTTTTAATAGTATGCAAAATTTTAAATTTGTGCTTATAATAATTATATCATGGTAGATTATACATTGTTTGAAGAAGTAAAAAAATCACTTGCAGAACAAAATCGCTCAACAGAAGACATAGACCTTATTGAGCAAGCATTTGTTTTTGCAAGCGAAAAACACGATGGTCAATATAGAATTTCTGAAGAACCATATATTATCCACCCTGTTGAAGTTGCAAAAATATTAATCGGTTTAAAAGCTGATAGAAACACTATTATTGCAGCTTTTTTGCACGATGTTTTAGAAGATACAGACACTCCGCCTGAAGAAATCGAAACAAAATTTTCAAAAGATGTCTTAGATTTAGTTCAAGGTGTAACAAAACTTGGAAAATTAAAATTCAAATCAACAGAAGAACGTCAAGCAGAAAACTTTAGAAGAATGTTTATTGCAATGGCAAACGACGTTAGAATTATATTTCTAAAACTTGCCGACAGACTTCATAATATGCGAACTTTGAATTTTATGGCATTGAATAAGCAACAAAAAATTTCACAAGAAACACTTGATATTTTTGCACCACTTGCAAATAGATTAGGTATCGGTAAAATCAAAGCCGAACTTGAAGATTTATCATTGAGATACTTATATCCATCAAAATATTATGAAATTGCTCAACTTGTTTCGCAAAAAAAAGCAGAAAGAGAAACAACCGTTAATCTTTTGATAGAAAAAATCTCTCAAGACGTAAGACAAGCTGGAATAAAAGCTCAAATTACAGGTAGAGCAAAACATTATTATAGTATCTATAGCAAAATGAAAAGACTTAATGTTGCTTTTCACGATTTGTATGACATCACAGCAGTCAGAGTAATTGTAGATACAGAAAGAGAATGTTATGAAGTTCTTGGTATTATTCACTCACAATTCAAACCAATACCAGGAAGATTTAAAGATTATATTGCAATGCCAAAAGGCAACATGTACCAATCTTTGCACACTTCAGTTATCGGACCTTGTTCAAAGCCACTAGAAGTACAAATCAGAACTTGGAAGATGCACGAAATTGCAGAATATGGGGTTGCAGCTCACTGGAGATACAAAGAAAAAGGTTCTCAAAAAGCAAACGGAGCTGGCGATGTTCAATTCTCTTGGATGCGTAAACTTGTTGAATACGACAAAGATTTGAATAGTGCAAAAGAATATGTTGATAGTGTAAAACTAGATTTGTTCTCTGATCAAGTTTTCGTATTCACTCCAAACGGAGATGTATTCGACCTTCCAACAAACGCAACACCTGTAGATTTTGCATACAGAATTCACACAGATGTCGGACACGTTACCGTTGGAGCATTAATCAATGGTAGAATAGCTCAACTTGATACAAAATTAAAAAATGGTGATATTGTTGAAATTTTAACTTCAAAACAACAAGCACCACGTCTTGATTGGTTAAACTTTGTAGTTACAAAACAAGCATCTTCAAAAATCAAACAATGGTTTAAAAAGAATAAAAGAGAAGAACATATCACACTTGGCAAAACAAGTCTTGAAAGAGAACTTGGAAAAACAGCTTTTGATGAACATTTAAAAGCTGGAGAATTTGAAAGAATCGCCAAAATAATGAATTATCTATCAGAAGATGATTTATTTGCAGCACTAGGTTATGGCGAAACAACCTTAAACAAAATTACAAACAAAATCGTAAAACCAAAAGCAGTAGAAGAAGAATCTTTTGGACAAATAAAAGCAAAAAAAGGTTCTCAAAAAGATATAAATGGACTAGAAGGACTTTTATATTCTCTTGCAAAATGTTGTTCACCAATCCCTGGAGAACCAATTGTTGGTGTCGTAACACGTTCCAAAGGTGTTTCTGTACACAGAATTGATTGCGCTTCTCTTGATGGAATACCACCAGAAAGACTTCTTGAAATTTCTTGGGCGGGTGAAAACACAAATAAAACTTATACAACAACTATTAGAATAGAAACAATGGATAAAATCGGCTTACTTAAAGATATTATCGCAGCTGTTTCTGATAACAACACAAACATTGTATTTGCTAACGTTAAATCAAGAAGAGAAAGCGGCGGCGGAGTTATTGATTTAGGACTTGAACTTGACAATATCTCAACACTTAAAAAAGTTATTACTGCAATACAATCTATGCCTGATGTTCATAGCGTAAAACGTATTCAAACATCTTATGCTCAAGGTGGCGCAAACAAGGTTGATAACAAAAAAACAAAAAACAAGAAAAAAAATAAACCTCAAACAAAAAATCAATAACACCATTATTTTACAGAGCATGGATTCATGCTACATTTTCGCGAAATTATACAAAAAACAATTCAAATTAAAATACATTGTAAATATTTGTAACAAAATTGACACATGCATGTTTCTAAAAAACATGTTTTGAATTAGCATGCATGGTACAACTATCCCCAAATCTCCTCCCAAGATTATGAAATACAAGCTACCAAAAAGGTGGCTTTTTTTTTCGCCTTTTTTATACGTTTTCCATAATTCCGCAAGCCGCTATATAAGCACTTGACCAGCAGTTTTGCAAATTAAAACCACCACAAAAACCATCAATATCTAAAACTTCACCACAGAAAAATAAACCTTTTACAAGTTTTGATTGCATTGTTTTATTATCAACTTCGTTCAAATCAACTCCACCTGACATTACAACTTCACCTTTTTTGTCGTGTCCAATGATAGTTATATTAAAATTAGTCAAATTAGAAAATATTTTATCTCTGATTTTTGAATTAATTTCATAACATTTCAACTCGGAATTAATATTTAACATTTTCAAAAAGTAATTTGCAAAAGATTTTGGCACGAAATTTGAAATAAGAGTTTTTATATCTTTTTTGCTGTTTTCATCTAACAATTTTTGCAAATTTATATCTTCAGAAATCAGCTTTAAACTTAATTCTATCGGATTTTCACTTGAATAATCTTCTCTTGCAAATATAGAAGACACTTTGTAAGGCATTGGACCAGAAATACCATCTTTTGTAAATACAAAATCATCTTTTACAGTACAAATTTTTTCTTGAAACTTCGCTACCGTTTCAATTGATTTAAAACTTACACCTTGAAGTTCTGAAAAATCATCTTTCGAAACAAGCCCAACCAAAGAAGGTTTCGGAACAATAATATTATGACCTAATTTCTTTATAAGATTAAAATTTGAATGTCCACCGATTGCAACTACAACTTTTTCAAATTCATATTTGTGATTTATAAAAAACAAATTTCCTGATTTTTTAATATTTTCCACTTTTTCTTTTCTAATTTTACAAGATTTTATCGCTTGCAAAAATTTTTCTTGAACGAATTTTGAACTATCGGATTTTGGAAAAATTCTTAAATCTTCTTGAATATAAGTTTCTATCCCAAGATTTTCAAACAAAGTTTGAGTATCTGCCGTTTGAAATTTTGAAAAAACAGAATACAAAAACTTTTCCCCTCTTGGATAATTGATTGCAAACTCTTTAAAATCATATTCTGCGTACGACAAATTACACCTACCACCACCTGTTGGTAGAATAGTTCTCAAAGGTTCTGAAAAATCAAAAAGCGTAACGTCAAACTGTTTTTGTAAAAAATACGCACAACAAACACCTGCAGGGCCTGCGCCAACTATTGCAACCCTACAAGTCATTTATTCTTGTTCCATAAAGATAAACTTGTTCTGGATCATCTAACTCTTCATATAAATCAGAAACTGTTTTATTTAAAACAGGGTGAACAAAATCCTGATTAATTTCTAAAAATGGAACTAATACAAAAGCTCTTTGATGCAAGAAAACATGCGGAATTTGCAAATCTTCCACATCAACAATATCATTTCCGTAAAACAAAATATCAATATCAATAGTTCTATTACCATCAGGTTCTTTTGCTCTATCACGACCTAAAATTGCTTCTATTTCCATTGTTTTATGCAACAAATCTTTTGCTTCTAAAGATGTCTTTATTTCCACAACAGCATTCACAAACCAAGGCATATCTTTTTCTAACCATGGTTGAGTTTCATAAAAAGATGATGTTCTTACAATTTTGATACCTTCAGTATTACCCAACAAACTACATGCCTGTTGAATATAACCAACTCTATCACCCTTATTTGATCCTAAACATAAATAAACTATCGTCATAATGTATATATTTTATTTTCAGATAAAACTTTTGTCAAAATAATTAATAAATGTAAAATAAAAAATGTAAAATTAGCAAAAAAAAGATTAACCTGTTTTATAATATCTAAAATGAGAATGAGGGAAAAATATGAAAGTTACGGCAATTCATAATTTATCACAAACAACAAATTTCAAAGGACGAAATGATACAAAAATCAATGATATGTTAGATAAATTTTCTACTGGAATAAAAAACAACTGCGATATGAATGACACTCTTACTGTTCCTAGAACTATATTTAAGGGTTATATGGCTTTCACAATTTCAACAACACTTGGAATGTTTGCAAGTGTTATGGCAAAAAAACACCCAACTGCAAAAACAATAACAAATGTTCTTGCGAATTTAGTTGCATTAGCAGGTACTTATTGTTTCGTAAGACCATATTTATTTAATTTCGACTCTAAAGCCCCAACAACAGAAGAAAAAACTAAAAACAAATAATCAAAGTTGAGCAATACCTTGAATTAACTGCATAGCAACAGACTCTGCAGCTTGTTCTGACATTTTTAATGCTGCAACAGAAATTTCAACAACATCTTCAATCTCTCCATCTGCCAAAACTGCTTGTGAAACTTGTGCTATATCACTATAACCTTGCACCGAAGATGCAAGATTTATTAAATTTGAAGGACTATATGCACTTATTCCAGATATACTCATAATTTTTATATACCACATTTTTTATTTTTTATGCTAATATTTCATTGTATTTAAAAAACTTTTACAAAAAAGGGGGCAAAAATGCAAAAACTATTATCAACATTAATCACATTATCAATTATTATCATTGGAGCTCAAGCAGCTAATGCAGCATCTATTTATGACAGCTTAACAGATGCCCTAAACAAAGTTGATTCAGCTCTTACAAAAGCAAACACTGCAGTTTCAAAAGCAAAAGAAACAAGTGCAAATGCCGCTAAT
>JAZLGV010000027.1:0-4568 GCA_045616505.1 Candidatus Gastranaerophilaceae bacterium
TAAGATGTCTGTAATGACGCATAGTTACCTCCTGATAGTTTGATTTTTTCCCAACTTTATTTTATCAGAAGTCTATGTGTTATTTTTATTTTGTTGCACTTATATTGTATATTCGCCCCTATCGTAGTTGAAAAGGAAATAAGAAATGACGGCGTTTATTCCACGGCCACTTTGAATAATTTTGAATATACGCTTGAACAATTAGAGCAAATCAGACAGAGCCAATTAAATGTACAGGATATTCAAAGGCAAGATGCGATTATTCCTAAACCGGAGGCATTAGGGCAGACGGCAAAACAGGACTATCCAATATACAACGAAGTTGTTTATGAATCTATGGCTGTGAATTGCCAACCGGAAAATTTGTCAGAAGATAAAATAGCAAGTTATGACTTAATGCCCGGCATTACACGTTATGATGATGCTGTTGATACAATTCGGGACATCACACCCGAATTACAAGAGAGTTATGCTGCTGCGCCATCAGAAATTGCAAATCTTTCTGATAGCGAGGACTTCGCATTAAGGAAGACATCCGAACAACACAACGGCGAAGCGTGGAACAAGATTTACAAAGAGGAACATGAAAAAGAAAACTTTACCGTAAATTCTCCAGATTCTCCTGATAAAAATAAATCCAGTAAAACTATAAATGAAAGTCAGAGATTAAGAAAAGAGTTTGATAACCTTTTGAAAGATAAAGTTACCAAAAAAATTTCCCCTAAACCTGATACTGGGGATGATTTTAATATTCGTGAAGATGCGTCATTAAATGAAGCTAATTTATTAAATTTTCCTGAAAATACTCTTCATTTAATTCATAAAGACAATGAAATTTTCAACGTTATTGTTGCGGTAAATCAAGAGACAAATATTCGCTTAAAAGAATATGAGAAAGTTTTAGATATTACAGTTGGCTGTCAGGACGGGCTAACTATTGAAGGTTACAAAGATATTGATAACAAACATTCTCATATTGTAATTAAGCCGTATGAAGACGGTATTGCAACAATGTTAAGGGTAACAACCAATTTCTCACGGTATCAATTCCGGCTGGAAAGCGGAGCGGCAGAAAATTATAATCCGTATGTTTTGTTTCAATTAAACACTGTCTCAGATATGCCGTTTAATCCGCAAATTGGCGACAGACAAAGTGCGGCAACCCTAAAAAGGACGAGGTATGAAAAGAAACCCATAGAAGTGCAAGAACCGGATGAATTGAATTTTAATTTTACAACAAAAGGAAAAAAATATTTACCAAAGTATATTTGGGATGATGGCCGTTTTACATATGTTTTATTGCCTAAATCGGCATATAATCACGAAATTTATATTTTAGGATTTGTGGGCGATAAAGCACAGCAAATTAGGGAGTACGAAATTCAAGATGATTTTATGAAAATTTATGGAACGTGGTCTAAATTACGTTTCAAAATAGATAATCAAGATTTGGACATAGTGAATAATGAATATATCCCTGAACACTAAAATAATATTGCTCCCTATTCTCTTTTGTTGCTTTGAAAATTTGGCTTTTGCTCATAATTTGCCTGTATCTTCTGATTTTGGATGGCGTGAACATCCAATAACCCATGAGCGGCGTTTCCATACTGGTGTTGATATTGCATATAACATAGGAACACCTATTACGGCCATCAAAGCCGGCAAAGTGGTGTATGCCGCCCCCTGGGGATGGTACGGGAATTGCATAATATTAGAACATCCGGACGGCGATAAAACGCTTTATGCTCATTGCAAACATCTTATAGCCCATTATCAAGAAGAAGTTGCCAAAGGCGATACCATAGCGATTGTTGGAGCAACAGGACGTGTTACAGGGCCACATCTACATCTTGAATGGTGGCATAACGGGGTATATTTCGACCCACTTAAATTATTGAGTTAAGGAAGGAATTATTATGGCTATTGTATTGCTATTTAATGAAAAATCTATTTCTGCTTTTCAATTTAAGAAAAAGAAAAAACAATATTTACTTCAAGCATTTGAAGAAATTAAAAATATTGTTCCATTAGATTTATTAAATAATTCTGTGGCTTTAAATGATTTATTGATGCAACAATTTAGCAACAACAAATCTGAAAAATTTTATGTTTTATTAAACGGTTTTAATATTCAATATCGTACTTTTTTTGTAAGTGAAACGGAATTTGAAAATATAGATAAAGCCCATATTGAAGATACTGTTTTACATCTTTGTAAAAAGAATTTACCAAAAGTATCAGAAGAAATACATAAATCATATACGCCATGTGTAATGTCGGCGTGTCAAACATCCAAAGGATATTATATTAGTTCAGCGTTTATTCCTACTGAATATATCAACAATTTAAAACAGGCATATAAAGATAATGGTTTATGCTTAATTTCTGTTTCACCAAAAGTTTTTGGGTTATTTAATTGCCTCAATTTGTCAGAAAATCAAACATTAATTTATACGGATGACCAAGAAATTAGTGGGGTTAATTTTAAAGGGCTTTATGTATGGCCAAAACCTTATGGCTGTCAAATTATAGATGATGATGTTGTTGAAATTGTTAAATCAGAGATTGAAAAATTACTTGATATAAATAGTGAATTTGTTTATGTAACAAAAAATGAAATTGAAATGTTAATTCGTGAAGGTTTTAATATAGAAAAGTCAAAAATTGACGTTACTTTATCTTCAATAATTGCGGCAGGAGCATTATTGCCATATAAGCCGGTGATAATTAAGGAAGACGAAGATAATGAATTAGAAGAAAATGAAGGGGGTTTGCAAAATGTTATTAGTCAATTACGGAAACTTTTTAACTCTAACAGAGATGAAGAATGAAGAGTATTGTTTTAGAAAACCAATTATCAAACTTTTCATTAACGGTTTGGTTTTATTTAGTTTTGTTGGGCTGTTAATGGCTGCTGCTTCATTTGGAATAGCAAAAATGGACAATCCAACAGAAACATATAATTCTGATAAATATAAAAAAGCAAATGATTTAAGTGTTGCTTTGGCAGCAGATTTGCGTTCGCTTCACGATGCAAGACCGGAAAATATTAATGTTTGCAGAATTATACAAACATTTCTTTCCGCCCGTCCGGAAGAAGTCAGCATTGCAAATATTCAAATTAAACCTGAAAAATATGTTGTTAAAGGATGTGCAAATACATCAGATATCGTAAGCGAATATACATCAAATTTAATATTTGATAATGGATATTCCGCCAAATTATCTGATGTAAAAAACAAGGGAAATATTACATATTGGACAATAGAAGTTATGAAAAAAGTTAAAGGGGTAACGAAAAATGATTAAAGCATTTTTTGAAGATGATTCCGGATTTAAAAAATCAATTTTTCTTTCATTGTTTTTTGTGATTGTTTTTATTTTTGGGGCATTTGCTTTCATTGACCAATATTCTGCCATTACTTTAAAAAATGAAAAAGCCAAAGCAATGACAGTTGCAAAAAATAATTGGTTAAAAGAATTTGACTATAAAACGGCTGAGAAATTAGGGCAAAAATTATTGAAGCCAGTTAAAGAAAAAGACGTTGAAATTGTTCAAAAAGCACAATTACAGATTTTACAGCATAACAAAATTTCTGTTGGTAGTGTACGGCAAGACAAACCTAAAACAATCAATAAATCCAACCTGAAAGCCGTTAAATATGAAGTTATGCTTGAATCACAATGGGAAAATCTTGTTAAGGCATTAAATGAATTTGAAAAGTCAAATTTAGTTGTGATAACAGGTCTTGAAATTTCTCCTAATGTTACTTCTAATGTTTTGACAACAAACCTAACATATAACATTTATTTTCAATAAAAGGGGGACAATATGTATAAAATAAATTTTTTTTACAAAATGTTTTTTTATTTTCTTGTTATGGCAATAGCATTTGCTTTTTTCTCAACGAAAATTATTGAAGCAACTGCCAAACCCATTTCCCCAAAAGAATTTCAAGTTTTAGATGTTTCGCAAACTAATATTACGCCTGAAAACATTACAAAAATTAAACCCAGTCCATTTTTTATCGTTGAAGGCATACAGCCCCCTTCTTTACCGGCTATGCCAAAAGAACCAGGTCAACGGGAAGATAGCAATGCTTTAACTGTTACCGGTTGTATTCCCCCTAATATCGTTATATTGCAAAAAAACAATAAAACTCTTACTGCTAAAACCGGCGAAACAACATGGATGGGCGTTGTCGGGCGGGTATATATTGACGGGGCATGGATTAATAATGAATTTGTGCCTATAAAGAAATGAGGTTTTAGAATTATGAAAAGTGCATCAAATTCCACAATAGAAATGTGCCGTTTTGTAATTATGAAAAATGAATTTAACAGTATTATGGATGCAATTAATTTTATTATTCAAAAAAACGGCCCAAATGATGAATATTTAAAAGTGCAAAGTAAATTATTTCACAGGCGAATATACAATATAAGTGCAACAAAATAAAAATAACACATAGACTTCTGATAAAATAAAGTTGGGAAAAAATCAAACTATCAGGAGGTAACTATGCGTCATTACAGACATCTTACACCGGTTGAACGGGAATGTA
>JAZLGV010000028.1:0-7828 GCA_045616505.1 Candidatus Gastranaerophilaceae bacterium
CAAGAAGCATTGAAAATCAAATTTCAACTGTTGATGAAGCACAAGAGGTTGCAAAAATTTTAAATAGTTTTACTCAAGGACTTGATTTACTTGATAATTTTGACCATAAAACCCTTGATACAAAAGGTTTAACTCAAAAAGAAGCTGTTATAATTCCAAAAGAAGAATATTTAAAAGTTATTGATAAAATGAAATCAGAATTTGCGTCTGACGTTTTTGCAAACCCAAAAGATGACAGTTTCGATAGTTCAATTAATCAGATTTATCAGACTTTTGGCGGAAAAGATTGTTACCCGACATTAGAAGAAAAAGCCGCAATGCTTTTATATTTAATTACAAAAAACCATTCATTTTCTGACGGAAACAAACGAATTGCCGCAAGTTGCTTTTTATATTTCCTTGATAAAAACGGTATGCTATATAAAAACGATAGCCCGATAATTGATAGTGCAGCACTTTTTGCGTTGACTTTACTAATCGCAGAAAGCAAACCTGATGAAATGGAAATTATGAAACAAATCGTTGTAAGTGTTTTAAATAAGGGTTAATAAGGAGAAAAATTATGCCATATATTGAAGCAAAATTGAGTATTAAATTAGACGAAAATCAAAAAGACGAATTACAAGCAAAGTTAGCGGCTGCTGTATCTTGCGCTTTTTCAAAACCGATCGCATACATTATGACAAATATAGAAGATGAAAAATCTTTGTATATAGGCGGAGCAAAAGTTGAAAAAGGTGCGTATATTGCAGTTCGTGCATTGGGAACAGTTACAAAACCTTCTTGCCAATCAGCCACAAAAGAAATTTGTGAAACATTAACAAACGACTACAGCTTAAACGGTTCAAATATTTATGTAACCTATCACTCTGTTGATATGTGGGGCTGGAATGGCTCAATGTTTTAATATTTTAGATAAATTAGCAAAATCAAAATTCAGAGCAAAATTCAAATTAAGGGCAAAAGAACTTGAATATATCAAGGACAAAGAACTTGATAAGATTTGTTCTTGTCTTGGATTATTTGCAACTCAAAGTTTTTCATTCCGTTTCTAAAAATCTTACGATTTTTATTCACTGCATCAAACTTTTCGTTGGGACAGCGTTCCTTCGTTTTACTCAGTCAGCCTTGCAAAAATCCGCCATGCCTGCGACTTTATTCGGGATAGAATTGCACCGGCAGAACCTGCAAATGACGGTAAACAAAACCCAATGCGAGAACACCCTGTTTTTATCGCCCAACACGCAACCGCTACTTGCTGCCGTGGCTGCATAGAAAAATGGCACCATTTCCCCAAAGGTGTTGAACTAACCCCAGAACAACAAGATTACTTGGTTTCAGCAATTATGGAATGGATAAAACGACAAATATAATTTTTGTGATACATTTTATATAATAATAGAATCAATGGAGATAATAATTAAATGAATTTTTCAGATCCAACAATAGAAAATTTTTTTGCAGGTAAAAAATCGTATGAGATTCCTCCTTACCAAAGGGCTTATTCTTGGGGTAAAGAACAATTGGATACTTTTATTGATGATTTATGTGAATGTCAATATTCTAATCTAAATAATCCTTATTATTTAGGTAATATTATGGCAGAAAAAATAAATGACAATAAATACGAAATTATTGATGGGCAACAACGTTTAACCACTATTATTATATTTATTAGAGCTTTATTAAATGAAAGTGAACAAAGAAAAGTTACTAATGAAAACATTAGCATTAATCAAATTGAAGAAGAACGTACTTTTTTCAGAGATTATGGAATTATTAAACTTACTCTATTAAATTTTGATCAAAGCTGCTTTAATACAGTTATTATTGAAAATAATGACAATTATAAATGCGAAACACCTTCTCAACGTAATATTGTATTTGCAAAAAAATTTTTTCAAGAAAAACTTAATAAAATAGACTTAGCTAAAATAGAAAATTTACTTTCGGTTCTTAAAAATTCAAAAATTAATTTTATAAGCTTAGAAGGTAAAAAAGATTCAGCTTTGATGTTTGAGTTACAAAATAACAGAGGAAAAGCTTTAACTACATTAGAAAAGATAAAATCATTTCTAATGTATCAATTATACATATATAGTCCAACAACAAGCACAGATACAGATATAAATTATTTGTCAGAAAAGTTCGCATCAATATATGGATACACCAGTAAGATTGAGGAATATGCTCGAGCTAATACTGGTACTTTTACTCTTACAGAAGACGATATTTTAATATATCATTCTTACGCATACAGTAAGAAAAATTTTAATTATAGAAATTTATCAGATATTATTGACGAGTATAAGAGTGTTGATACAATTCAAAAAGTTAGTTGGATAAAAAAATATGTAGATGAATTATATTTAACTTTTGCCAATATACAAGAATTTATGATTAAGAACAAAAATGAAAACTTAATAAAATTAAAAAAATTAAAAATGCCATTTTTTATATATCCATTTATTATAAAATCTATGAAATATTTTAAAGAAGATGAACAAAAAATGGAATCAATGTATGAATGTTTAGAAAAACTCAGCTTTAGATATAAATTGGTTAATAGCCGTTCCGATATTCGTGGGAAATTAAATGATTTGATTAAAAATTTTGACGATAACGTTTCTGAATTCCGAAAACAACTTAAAACAACAATGGAAGATGCATATTATTGGAGCGATGCTAGGATTATAGAAACATTAAATGGTAATATGTATAAAAATGATGACATTACAAATTATCTACTATGGGAATACGAAGCCACCTTACAATGTAAGGGATATAAAATTGGCGATTTAACTATTGAAAATGAAAGTTTAGAACACATATCTCCTCAAACAGCTGATGAAGAATGGGTTGAATCAGGATATGAGGTAAACGAAAAAAATCAATATTCGGATGATTTTAGACAAAATTATTTAAATAAACTCGGAAACTTAATGCTCATTTCTCAATCTCATAATTCACAAATTGGAAATAAACCTTTTAAAAATAAGTTGGAATCATATAATAATCCAATTTTAAAACAACAATCCGAAATTAAAGATTTCGTTGAAGATATGAAAGATCCGATTTGGGATTCAAAAGCTATTGATAAACGTCATGAAAAAATAATTAATTGGGCGAAACAAAGATGGAGTCTATAATTTTACATCTTCTCAATATACCAATTACTCATTCCAAAATGATTAAAATTCCACTGAAGTTCAAAATAAAAATTAAACTCCAAGAAGTTGTCGTCTTTGAAGTTCCAAGAGTATTTATTCAATTGTGTTTGGCGATAACTCTCAAATGCTGCTTGTATTTCTTTTGCAAACTTTGTTCTAAATTCAGGATAGGTAATTTCTAATGTTTCTTTAGTCAATTTATTTTTCACCTTCATTTCGTTTCACTCCATTTCGGATGCAGGCTCACATAAATCGCATTCTGTTCTTTAGTTCGCTTTGCAAAAATCATCTTCACATACATTTCCTTTTATCCGTAAGCACTTCGTGCAATGGCTTAAAGTCAATTACGGAGACGGGTTTACAAGTTTCGGCTTTGCCTCAACTGTTCACTTCGTCAAACCCTCTGATATTATCAAGTTCAATATTGTATCGTTTGCCTGTTTTATCAACGCAAGTAGCAAAGCGGATTTCTGTACGGCATTTATGCCGGATAGCGAACAGATTGAGTCTACTAAAACCAAAGGTTTTAAAAACGAAACTCTGTGAGCGTGGAAGAAATCCAAGACAATCTACGGTTTTATCGGCAAACTTGTTTTCCCATAAACAAATTAGCAATCCGATTTCTTGCGTTTTTAAATTCAAAATCTTAGTTCCATATAGCTTGTAATCTTTGTCCGTCATTGTATAATCCTTTCGTTTACAATGACATTCATCACTCTTCTAACTCTAATAGTAAAGTGTGTTTCGATCATTTTGAAACAATTGAACACACTTAAACGATTTTTAAACGCAATTTAAAAAGTGTTTAAAATTAATCGTTTTCCAAATCAATAAAAAAAGCATTTAACACATCAGCATCTTTTCTTAAATTAGAAACTATCGGGGTAAGATTGTTCAACTCTTCAATCTCCGGCTGATTTGCACAAAAATAATCAATAACTACAGAAGTGTTATAAATGTTTTCTGACAATTTTTCTAACTTTTTAAATTCTTTTTGAGTAATGTTATATCCACTAACTTCTTCCATACATCCTCCTTTTTAGATAGTGTATTCATCACTCAAAATATTCAAGAAATCAAATGAATATCAATAATCACTTATATTGAAAAGCATTTAATATAATGACTTATCTTAACTCTGATTCATCCAACCTTTTAAACAAATGAGATAATAAGCTCAACATATCTAAGCAATCTTTTTCTGTAAATAATTCTGTTTCTTTTAAATCTTCATGTTCTGCATGTGATAAAACATTCCGACCACCTGCTACAACTCCTTTTGAAAGATACATTTGACCTCTTCGTATATCTTCTAATGTAAAATTTCTAATTTTGGGATTACCTATATATTTTTTAACAACATCCAATACATAATTTTGTTCACTAAAAACAGTATTCATAAGAGGTTCACCATCTGCACTATTACCAGATTTATTTGCCACATAATTAACATATCTTTTAGCTGCTTCTAAAAACGCTTTATAATAATCTTTATTCTTATAACCTCTTTCTGACGCATTTTTTACATCTTCATGCAATTCTCTGAAATGATAATAAGGATATTCAGGTATTATAGTGTGCAACTTGTTCACAACTTCACTAGTTACTTCTTCATCAATTTCAGGTTTTTCAACAATTTTTTCAACAATTTTTACAATATTATTTTTTAATTTATCAGGCATTGTATCAGTCCAAGTTTTTACATCAACACCCGTCTTTTCTTTTGTTTTATCTATATTTTCTTGCTTTCGTTGTGCATTCCACTTTTTAATTATTAATCTAACAATTTTAAACAAAAACTCTTGCAACTCTTGTGCTTGCTCAATATCCCAATTTAAGGATTGCCTATCGGTGGAAATTAATTCCTCTGGCTCTTCATCAATAAAATCTGCTTCAATCCATCCTGTTACATATGATAATGCCATGGGAGCTTCTGATATACCAAAAAATCCTGCTGCATTTGCCAATCTGCCATTTACATACAAAGTAACTCCCCTATAATTAGATGGAACTGGTTTTAAAGTTGATAATATTTTACCTTTAAGTGCTTCTTTTTTTGAATATTCCGTTTCAATTTCCTTACACAAATCTTGTACATCCCAAGAAAATTGTATATCTAAATGATCATATTTATTTTTTTGTCCAACTTCAATTGGAGCTTCATCATTCAAACTTAACATTATTTTAAAATCAGTATTAAGAAAATTAAATAATCTAGATAATGCACTTGAAATACTCTGAATTTCAAAAGGTGTTTTACGCTTTAAATCTGTTAATATAATTGTTGTACCATGAGTTGTTGGTTCAATACTTTTAATATTATAGTGTGGCTTATAAGAACCATTTGTTTGATTAACAATTTCATTCCAATTCAATTTGAAAGATATTTGTTCATCTGAGTTTTCTTTTGTAGTTACAATATTTATATTTTTTCCAATACCAAAAAGAGCTAATTTACCTAAACCTTTTTTACCTGTAATAATTCTTCCTTTTGCAGTTGCTCTACTAGTATCCATATTTCGTCTTTTTCGTCCTATTCGCAAAAAACAATTGTTTATTTCGTCAAAAGACATCCCAATACCATTATCTTCTACAATTATTTTAAACTCATTTTTATCGTATAACTTTATATGTACAATATCAGCATCTGCATCATATGCATTAGCAACAAGTTCCGCAATAGCATTTGCTGCTCTTGAATACATTTTAATTCCCAAGTGTTCTATTGTATGTGGATCAAATGACATTTCTAAATCAGACATCTAAAACCTCTTTCAAATGTTTTTGAATTGATTTTCCAATTATCTTACCTAAATCTACCGGCACTGCATTTCCTATTTGCCTGCCTAAAACTTTGTATGTAATAGTATCACCCTTTTTAAAAAATTTGTAATTTCGCGGAAAAGTTTGCAATATTGCTCCTTCTCTTAATGATAAAGCTCTATTTTGCTCAGGATGCCCATAACGTCCTGTTCCATAGATATAGAATTGTGTGGTCATTGTTGGTGATGGAACTTTCCAGGACATCCGTCCATAAACCGAACTATATGTTGCACCCGTAGGTTTTTTATAACATTCTGGTAATAATGATTTATCCCAATCATGCCATGTTCCACCAGGTTTTGATTGTTTAATCCTTTTTATGTTAATTTCAGATAATTTAGGGCATCTGTGCAACGGATCATTCTTATCAATTTGCCCAGCTTCTAAATATGGTAATCCTTTTAATACGTCTTCAACAGTCCTTTTTTTCTTACGAGGATTTGGTTTTATTAATTCTATTTTCCCTAGTTTTGAAGCTAAAAGAACAAGTCTTTTTCTCTTCTGAGGCAGACCATATTCGCTACAATTGACTATTTTATATGATACATTATATCCATTCTCTTCTAAATTTTTTTTAAAATTATCAAAAATATCAAATTTAGTTAATTCTGGTACATTTTCCATGGATATAATATCAGGATTAACCTTATTTATATGTTCAGTAAAGTAATTTAATAAGGTCCATTTTTTATCATGAATTCGGTCTCTATATTTATTTGTTTGTTTTGAAAATGTTTGACACGGTGCGCAACCAACAAGAATTTTGATATCATTTTTATTGTAATATTTTAGAATTTCCTTGCTATCTAAATTAGATATATCTGCGCATTCAAATTTTGCTTTATTATTATATTCATATGCATATTTACAAGTTTCGTCACTATCAAATCCCGCAACAACATTTAGTCCAGCCTTTTTTAGACCGCAAGTTAAACCACCCACACCACAAAACAAATCTACTACTTTTACTTCTTTAGTTTTTTTCATTAACAGGAAATCCTCATTTACATCATACAAAATTTATCGGCACAATAAAATAAAAATTTACAAAAATTAATAAAAAATCATCTATAGTGAGGAAATAGGTGTACTACAAATAAAAATTCATATAGTTCTCATCAATAATATCCTGTTTGATGCTGATATAGTAGTCAATTGTATTGGCAAAAGGACAGTAATTGTTTGAAATAATGCTAAATCCAAATAAAATATGAAAATTGCTGTCCGATTTTGACATATTGATTTGGTATAATATATCTTTTATTCAATTTTCGTTTTATTGCCGTTCAAAAGGTGTTTTATAGTTAAAACTCATCCAGCTCGCCACTTTCAAACTCTAGCAAAGCAGATCTCAACTTTTCTCTTTCTTCCATCTCTCGAGCTTGTTTTACAACATCATCCATTTTGGTTCTTAATACTTTTACTATCTTTGGGTTTTGCTGTTCTTGCTCTTCGTTCTCACTTGCATAAACACATTTATAATTCTCAATTTGCTCCCCATTTGGTATTGGGCACAATGTTGATAAAAAGTTTTTAATTTCCTTGTAAAAGACAACGAAATTGAGAAAAAGAGACAGGGTAATTTGAGAAAAATTATTTTTTCTGCTTTTAAGATTACAACTGTTAAAAAAACTCCGATTGATTTCAATCGGAGTAATAAGGAAGGCTGAAAAAGAAGCTTTTTATAACTTACTAGGTGCGCCTTTTCCAAGTTGCCATTTGAAGCCTAGAGATAGTGCTACACCATTTCTTCCGATGTTTCTAACCATTGCTTGAGCGTAACCTGTGCATCTGTCACCCCATTGTTTTTGAACACCTATACCATATTGCAAGTA
>JAZLGV010000029.1:0-2267 GCA_045616505.1 Candidatus Gastranaerophilaceae bacterium
CAAAGGGTTGGAAATAACTATTTTATCAAATTTTGGATATAAAATTTTAATGTCCAACAATTTAGAAATGAAAAATTTAGTTTTCGAATATTAACTTTTTAGTTAAAAATAATTGTAATTTTATCAAAAAATGATAAATTATTTTGCAATTAATAAAATCTGGGGAGGTTTTATATGGAGAATGTTTTTAAAAAAATAACTAACAAGCTTTTGTTTATTATTTGTTTAGTCGCTGTTGGATGTGTTTTGATGCCGACATTGATTAGACTTGAGTTTGGCGATTTTATTGCGGATTCCATTGTTGCAGGACTTTATGTTTTATTAGCTTTTAGTTTTTTGAAAGGCTTTAAGGACAAAAAGTTCATTATCATTTTATTTTTCTTAGGTAATATCATTCTCAATGGATTTGATTCAGTACTGAACTGCTTTAGTATTGCTGATTCATATAGCGGCTCTACAGCTCGTGTCGTTTATTATGTTATTTGTGGTTTTACTTCTTTAGCTACTTTTGGAGCATGTGTTTGCCAAGTTTTACCAATGTTATTTAAGATGATGCCTAAAAAGACACTCAATACAATTTCTATGTATTGTTACTTAGGTGCTGCTGCTTTGGCATTTATTACATTTATTTATAGTTTATTCCTTTTTAATATTACTTTTAGTTCTTTCTGTTCTAGTTTCTTTGGATTAGGTGTTAGATATTGCTTATACTTCATCTTAATTTGCGAAATGTTTGCTTGCGAAGCTAATAGTGAAAAGGCTGAAATCAAAGAACCTGTCACAGAAAAACCAGTTGAAGAAGTTGTTGAAGAAGAACCTGCTGTTGAAGAAGAAGTTTCTGCAAAAGAACCAACATCCGTAGAAGAACCTGCTGATGTAGAACCTGCTGAAGAACAATCTACAGAAGCTAGTGAAGAATGCGCTGATGAAGAAAAAAACACTTCGTGCAGAATTTCTATTACCGATAAGATGGATGTCTTAGAAGCAACACCAATTGTCAATGATGACGATTCAAAGAAATAACCAATTATAATTTTTAAATTTGTGAGTTCCTTAAAGGAACTCTTTTTCTTTTACGAGATAGCGTTTTAATTTTGTAGGTAAGTCCTACTTTGTTATTTTTCATTATTTTACATCCCTCCAAATTTTATTTCATTAAACATTTTTGCAGTTTGGTATTTCATTTCTCTTGTATCAAGAACATATTTAATTGGATCTTCGTATGCTTCATAAATAGAAATATCAATATAATCAGGTATTTTCCTATGCTTATGCACAAGAATTACTTTTGCGCCCATAACTTTTGCCTCTCTAATAAGTGATAATTTTTCGATAGTTGATGGAGCGAATCTGTTGGCATATTTTCCGAATCTAGGGGCATATATGTGACTATTTTGTCCTTCTTGGGAACAACCAAGATATGTCGGATCTAAATACGTTTTAAATACTTCAGGCCTTCGTTTAAGTATTCTTCTTAACTTTTTTGCGTCTGAGTTATCTGCTGATTCCAATAGTTTTATCAAACATTTTTGAAATTCTTTGCTGTTTAACGAATAATCATCAACATATACATCAGGCAATGTGTCCTTAAGAGCTTTATAAACGTGAAATTTGTCTGGAACGTATCTAGATTTGCAGCAAATTATCGAATCTTCAAAGTTTTGAATGTATGTAGCAAAATCCCCTGAAATAAAAATTTCTTCATCTATAGATACTATGTATCTTTTTATCAATATTTCGTTTATCCTCGTCTTCAAATCTTTTAAAACTGAAGAACTAATAACGGTTTTATTAAGAAGTTTGTACGAATTACCGATTTTTTCTTTTCCTGCAAAAATTGTCATTGTGTAATATTTTTTCTTGTTTTTTGAACTGATCATTCCGATAAATTTTTCATCGATTTGAACGTGAATTTTGTAATTTTTCCTATTTATTTCAGTGTCAAAATATGTCTCTAAAAGAACTTCATTTATTGTTTTCCAAACAGTATATTTTGATATTACAAATTCATCTGATAAGTGTTCTCCAACTTCCTTATAAGACATAATTGAAGCTAAATCCATAATTTTAAGAATCAATTCGTTAGTCATTCTTTTTGATTAAATCCTATTTTGCACATGGGGTATAAAAATATTTTTAAATAAGATTATATCTTATTCTTTCTAATCACATCTCTGTATCTTAAAATTTTATGCTTTTTAACCGCCAATTCGATAAAAAGTTTGATTTTTTCATACTTATCTTTTGGTCCATTTGTTATAAACCAA
>JAZLGV010000030.1:0-62316 GCA_045616505.1 Candidatus Gastranaerophilaceae bacterium
GTAATAAAAATATTTCAACTTCTTGGAATATTTTTAGCGTTTTTACCTTTAATTATGTTTATATTATTGTTAATAGAAAATTGTGTAGTAATTTTACTGTCTTAATTCAATGGTTTAGAACGAAAATATCCGCTAACAAAAAGATTTTTCATTTCGTTGTTAAATTGTTTTTGAATTGTTGTGGTGTTCATTGTTTTTTCTTTCTTTTTTAACAATGTTTATTTGCAGTTGTTTCCCCTCCCTTTTTTGAAAATTGGTATATTCTCATTATGCCTGCGTTTTGAACTGTTCACAAGTCCGTATTTTTACTTAAATAATTCACATTTTGTGAATTGGTAATATTTTAGAAATAACAGCAGAAATTTTTAAAAACATTTTTATGAAGATATAAATAATGCTCAATCATTAATCATATATATTATTGGCAATAAATATAAACAGTTAAAATAAATAATTAATCTTCAAAAATAATTATTGGAATGTCCATATCATGGGCATATTGTCTTAAATATTTTGGAATTTGTGTTACTGATTTGTCGTAAGCAAATACTCCTTGAATTTTTGGTCTTGTTACCAATACTTCATTATAATTTCTTCCAAAAGTGTATTCCCCACCTTGCATATCCATAAAGATTTGTTTTATAGCTATTGCTACAAATGGATGTTCTTCACGGATTTCTGCCAAAGATTTATCTTTGATTTCTTGATAAAGTTCTTTGTATTCATTGTCAGTTGTGTGTAATTTTTCTTTTATCAATCTTGAAATATAATCTCTTTGAGGTTTATATTGACCTTCAAATAAATAATCCATTTTTAGGCTATCAATATTTTTTACATCACCAGAGCCATAGTCTTTGTAATATGCAGCGTGGATATTGTCGCTTTCTACATCTAAAATGAAACCTTGTTGTCTAAATACTTTCCAATTTCCTTTGTCTAAATTTACATAAGAAGCACTAAGCAAACTTGTAGAATCAATTTCATCTAGGCATTGGAAAGTTGTAAAATTCTTTTCAGAATCAAGTCCGTGAACAAGTACACTAAAATCTTCGATATCTGAATTTTGAACAAAATTCAAATCTGAAAAAGAATTATTTTTATTTAAATAAATAACTTTGTTTTTAATTCCGCCTATATCAAGTTTTCTCACGATTTTTCCGTCTGCAACAAGTTCGCTTGCTTTTGGAAGTTTATTTTGTGGAAGTGGAATTGCAGTTCTTTGAATATCTCTAACATAACGTGATACTTCGCTTTTGCCGTGTGAAAGTTCGTTTTTAAACATTTCATAGCAAGCACCGTTTCTTTTTGAACCTTTTAAATCAGCTTCGCAAAGAATACTTACTAAATCAAAGGCGTTTCCTTGACGAAGTGTAAATGCTATATGTTTTGCACGTTCTGTTTTTTGTAATTCAGAAATATTTGGTTTGTTGTAATATTCTAACCAAGAGTGATTTCTGATAATCGCATAGGCTTTGCTTCTTTCTGGTTCAGAGAAATTTAATCTTTTTATAATTTCAAAAGCATCAGAAGCTGAATTTTTTGTGTGTAATTTATCTACAATATATTCTGATTTGCTTATGTCGTGTAACATTGTTACTGTTGCTAATAGTTTTTTATCATTTTCGTTTAGTTGCGAATAACTTGGAGATTTTAAAACTTCTTGTAACACTTTAAGTGTATGCGTATATAAGTCAAAATCGTGATACTCATTTTGTGGTTTGCCCACAGTTGTAAATAATTCTGGAACAACTTTAAAAATATTATTTATGTCGTTTTCGATTTCAGGTGCATTTTCAAATATAACTTTGTTATTTACAGTGAAATCTGAAACAATTTTATATAATTTTTGATATGAATTATAATTAATATCTGATTGATTTATTGAATTTGTTGGCAAAGAAGGATAACCATTTATATAAGTTTTTTCGTTATTTATTGTGTAAGAGAAAGAAAACAAATCTAGTAATTTCTTTTTAGATTGTTCATCTAAATCTTTTATTGCATTATCACAATCTTGAATGAATTTTTCTCTGCTATATTTTAATTTTGGAGCATTTTTTGTATCTTCCAAATACAAATTTAAAAATGTTCCGTTTATTTTAGAAAGATTTTCAAATGCGTTGAAATAATCATCAACATTTTGTTGTGAAATATTCGGATGTGAAATTGAAATGCTTTTTGCAAGCATTGGAACTATTTCGCAATATTCTTTTTTATTACTTGGTAAAAATGGGAATAATTCTCTTAATGCTGTATTTTCTTCATCAAAAAGAGTTATGTTATGCGTAATCAAGTTGTTTAGTAATTCTTTTTTTTCTAATTTATTCAAACTATATTTGTTTTTAAACGGATAGAAATCTTGAACTGTTGAATAATCTTTTAAATTCTTTCTTGTTTCAGCAGGAATACTAATGAAGAAATCAACTAATTCTTTGTAAGTATATTTATTGAAATTCATTGTGTTTACAATGTTTGCAATATCTTCTGCTGAAAAATCTTCTATATTTGCTAGTTTTTCAATAGTTTCAATAATGTAGTTGTATTTTTTATCTGGTTTAATGTTATTTACTATTTTTGCGATATTATCACCTGAAAACTTATCAAATGCAGAAATTTTCTTTATTGCGTCCATTTTTGTATTTTTCAAGTCAATATTTCTCATACCTTGAACAATGTCGCCGATATTTTCTGCTGAAAGTTTTTTGTTTTTTGCTAATTCTTTTGCTGCATCAATTTGAATTTTACCAACATCTTCTGTCATTACTTTTGAAACGATTTTAGTAATGGCATTTCCGTTTAATTCTTTAATTTTTGCAAGTTCTTTTGCTGTTTGACTTTTTACTATAGAAACATTGTTAGTATTTGTGTTTGCTACAATTGTGCTGATATTATTTCCACTTAATTTTTCAATAGGTAATAAATTTTTTACGGTTTTAAGTTTTACTTCTGCAAAATATGCGTTATCCATATTTGTAAGAATACTTATGATATCTTTACCATTAAGTTTATCTGTTTTAGAAAGTTCGTTAATAACTGTGAATTTTAGGTCTGCTTTGTCTTTTGAGTGAACATCGCCAAGTATATTTAGAATATCGTTTGATTTGAATTTTTCAAGATTAGTGATTTTATTTAAGAAATTTTTTTGTATTTTGAACACATAAGGTGATTCGATGTTTGTCATCATTTTTACTAATGTGTCAGCATCAATTTCTAAATCAGGTTTTTCAATAAAATAATCAGCTATTTTTAATTGTAAGTCTGCAATAGTTTCGTCTTTAATTTTTGGAATTAAAAGAGTTAGGCTGCTTGTATTTAACCCTTTTTCTACAAGTTGAGTAATTGTGTTAGCTTTAATATCTGCATTTTTTATATCATCAAGGTTTGAAATCAAATCAATGGCACTAACAATAGGCATATTGTTTTTATTGGCCATTTCGTCAAAAAATGCAAGTTGTTTGTCTGCAAGTTCATTATTTTGAACAGAAGAAACATATTCACCGAATTTTTGTAAAAATAAAGGGTTATTTTTATTTTTATGAGGCAAATAAATTTTATTAAGTGCTTCTTCTTGTTTTTCAATAGAGTTTACTTTTAATTTTGTAATGATTTCTGCAAGTTCTTTACTATTCAAAGTATCATATTTTTTGCCTAAAGTTTCGCATTGATTTACCCAAAAATTAGCCTTATCTAGGTGTTTGATTTGAGCAACAATAGTTGTAATATCATCACCATCTGTCATTTTTGGATTTTTAAGAAGTTCATGAAGTGCATCTAGTTGGAAATCTCTTTGTTCTCCACTTCTAAGACAGCCTATTAAGTGTTGTGCTTTTTGTTCGTTGTATGGGTGATTACCTTGTTCATCTGAATAATTTACTAATTCATTAATTAGTTTGTCTTCGTTTTGTTTATTGATGTTTGTGACATTGCTTAAATTGTAAAATTCTTCTTTGTTGTAATTGTTTTTTGCAAGTAATGGGCTTAATAAATTTGCTCTTAAAACAAGAGCAGAAGTTCCGCCGATTGTTAGAGCAGAACGAATAAAAGGTGAAGATACACATTTTGAAGTATCTTTAATCTTTTTAAATTTTATATTACTGAAGTTAACTTTGTTTACTGATAGCATGCACAACCCACAATTATTCATGAGCATAAAATTTGGTGAAAAATAAAAAGTGCGTGATTTAGAAAAATATGTAACATTAATTAATAAAAATGCTTTAATATTTGAGTTTTCAATCTTTATGATAAATTTTTTGTTTTGTTTTTTAAAATGTCCATTTTTGACATAGGAATATTTTATACTTTATTTGTAAGGACAAATAGAGGATTAAAAATGGATTTTGGACATACAAAAACAAGTTATGATAGTTTTGGGAACAAAACAGGCTCTTATTACACAAGAGGTGATATAACTGTTGTTTACGACAAATATGGTAATAAAAAATGTTATTACAAAAGAACTCAATTTGGAACGTTAAAATATGACATGCAAGGTAGAATTATTGCAAAATTTTAAAAAAAGTTTCTCACTCCTCCAATAACTACGCACAAGGTAGAAATCTACCTTGTGTTCTTATTGAAAAATGAACAAAATATTATTAGTATCGTTATATAAATGAGGTGAATTTTATGAAAAAATTATTAGTTTTTGTGTTCTCTTTATGTTTTCTTTCAAGCTGTGCTTTAGCACAAAGCGTTAATTCTTATGATAGCAATGGCTTTAAGACAGGTTCTTATAGAACTTCAGGCAATACTACAACTAGTTATGATAGAAATGGTTTTAAAACAGGCTCTTATAGAACATCTGGTAACACTACAACCAAATATGACCGCAACGGTTTTAAAACAGGTTCATTTAGAACATCAGGCAATACTACAACCAGTTACGACAAAAACGGTTTCAAAACAGGTTCTTATAGAACTTCAGGGAACACTACAACTAAATACGATAAAAACGGATTTAAAACAGGGTCTTATAAAAAAGATTCATCAGGTAAAATAACAGAATATGACAAATACGGCAGAAGAGTCGGAATTTATAGATAGATTTTGTTTTTATTTGTATTAAAAATTTCGCACAAAAAAAGAGGTCTTTCGACCTCTTTTTTTAAAATGGTGGGCTCGGAGAGACTCGAACTCTCATGCTCTCGCACTAGTTCCTAAGACTAGCGTGTCTACCATTCCACCACGAACCCTCGTTGGTTTCTTGTATGTACTAGATTAACCCAACAATATCTCATTGTCAATAACTTTATCGAATAATCCTAAAACATTTTAGTTTTTATTTTGTTTTTATTATATAATCTCTTTGGGAAATTAGAATTATGTTTTTAGATTTACTTAATGACGCATTCATCGATAGCTTAAATTTAGTACCTTTTTTGTTTGTAATTTTTGTCATTATTGAAATTTGTGAAAATCATTTTTCTCACAAAATTAACGACATAAAAAAGGGCTCTAAAAATTTAGGCCCAATTGTTGGTGCGCTTTTTGGAATATTTCCTCAATGCGGTTTTTCCGTTATTGCAGCTATGCTTTACATAAAAAAAATGATTACAAAAGGTACTCTTATCGCCGTTTTTATTTCAACTTCAGATGAAGCTATCCCAATTTTACTTGCAAATCCAAAACATTTTCACATACTATTACCTTTAATTGTAGCAAAATTAATTATAGCCACTATTGCTGGTTATTTAATTGATATATTCTTTAAATCAGAAATTAAAAACGACAACGCAAATATCGACTCTGAAAAGGGTTGTTGCAATCATAACATTTCTGTTTCAAATAAACTTGTACTTTTTATTCATCCTATTAAGCACACTATAAACGTGTTCTTGTTCATTTTTATAACAACCTTGCTCCTAAATATTTTCATAACAAACATTGGTGAAGAAAACATAGGAAATTATTTAGCAATAAATTCCCCAATACAACCTATTATCGCAGCTATTATTGGACTAATTCCAAACTGTGCAATTTCTGTAATAATAACCATTTTATACACAAAAAGTGCTATAAGTTTTGGTTCTACAATAGCAGGTTTGTGTTCTGGAGCAGGGCTTGGACTTTTGGTATTATTCAAAAAGAACAAAGATTTGAAAGATTCATTTATTCTTACAGGAATGTTAGTTTCTATAAGTATAATTTGCGGAATTATAATCCAGTTACTTCATTAGATAAATTTTTTATAAAGATTTTTTGCTAGATGCAAACCAATTAAATTGTTTATTATATAATGTTTTTAAGGCAATAAAGATTAAGGAACTACTTTTGAAAAGTTCAAAACTTACATTAGCAATATTTATATCGTTAATACTTGGAGTATTTTTAGGCTGGATAGCACCTGAATTTTCACAAAAACTCCATCCTTTAGCAACCATATTTTTAAATATGGTTAAAATGATTATTGCGCCTTTATTATTTGCAACTCTTGTTGTTGGAATAGCCGGTCACGGTGATGCAAAAAGTATTGGTAAAATTGGTGTAAAAACATTAATTTATTTTGAAGTCGTTACAACAATCGCACTTGCAATAGGTTTGGTTGTTGCAAATATTTGTCAACCTGGTGCAGGTTTTGGCGTAACTGCTTCAACAGAAGCGTTAGATACAGTAAACCAAATGTCTGCTAATGCTCCTGTTCATCATTCTTTTTCACAAATGATAATTGACATGTTTCCAACAAGCGTAATTCAATCTATGGCTGAAGGTAATTTGCTTCAAATAGTTGTATTTTCAGTATTTTTTGCTCTTTCAATTTGTGCAATTGGGATAAAAGCCAAACCTGTGCTTGATGTTTTAAGTTCATTATCAGAAATAATGTTCAAATTTACAGAATACGTTATGGTTTTTGCTCCAATTGGGATTTTAGGTGCAATTGCATCAACTGTTGGTGCAAACGGAATTGGAATTTTAAAAAATTATGCAAAGATTATATTTTCATTATATTCTGCATTGTTTTTATTTCTTTGTTTGGTATTATTTATTGCTTGTAAAATCGTTAAAATATCATTCAAAGCATTACTTAAAGCGATTAAAGAACCTGCTTTGCTTGCTTTTACTACTGCAAGTTCAGAAGCAGCACTTCCAAAAGCTATGAAAATTATGGAGGAATTTGGAGTTCCAAGAAATATTGTTGGTTTTGTAATGCCGACAGGATACACGTTTAACCTTGACGGAAGTACATTGTATCTCGCATTAGCCGCATTATTTTCAGCACAAATTGTTGGTATAAATCTTTCTTTATCTCAACAATTGATGATTATGTTTGCATTGATGATTACAAGTAAAGGTGTAGCCGCTGTACCAAGGGTATCTTTGATTGTACTTGCAGGTACTTTATCAAGTTTTAATATTCCGCTTATGGGGATTGCAATTTTATTAGGTATTGACCAAATTCTTGATATGGGACGTACAACTGTTAATTTAATCGGAAATTGTGTAGCAACAGTAGTTATTTCTCGTTGGGAAAATGAATTTGATTATGCTAAAATGAATGAGTTCGTAAATGAATATAAAAAGAAAAAATTATTAAAACATCATAAAACACATAAAATAAGCGAAGAAGAATACAATATTATTGAAGGATAAAAAGATGGAACAAAAAGAAAAAATCGAATACAAAAATACGTTGAACTTGCCGCAAACAACACTTGCGATGAGAGCAAACGCAACTCAAAAAGAACTTGAAACTCAAAAGAATTGGGAAGAAAAAGATATATATAATAAAATTTTAGAAAGCAAAGATAAATCAAATTCTTTTGTATTACACGATGGACCTCCATATTTAAGTTCAGGAAAAATCCACGTTGGTACAGCTTTAAATAAAATTTTGAAAGACATTCTTATAAAATACAAATCACAACAAGGCTTTTACGCTCCTTACGTTCCTGGTTATGATGGACATGGTTTGCCTATCGAAAACAAAGTTGTGAAAAATGTTGAAGGTGGAAGAAGTGCTATTACTCCATTACAATTAAGAGAAAAATGCAGAGAATACGCTCAAACAAGTTTAAAAGGTCAAGAATCTGAATTTAAAAGACTTGGGGTTTTAGGAAACTGGGACAACCCTTATCTTACTATCAAGCCTGAATTTGAAGCTGAACAAGTTAGAGTTTTTGGCGATATGTTCAAAAAAGGATATATTGAAAAAGGTTTAAAACCTGTATATTGGTGTGCAGCTTGTGAAACAGCTCTTGCAGAAGCAGAAGTTGAATATGCTGATATTACATCAACTTCAATCTATGTCCGCTTTAAATTTGACGAAGAAAGCACAACTTGCTTAAAAGAAAAATTCGATTTCTTAAAAGGAACAGAAAAAGATATTTACTCAGTAATTTGGACAACAACTCCTTGGACAATCCCTTCAAACATGGCTATTTGTTTAAATTCAAGATTTCAATATACATTCTTTGAATACAACAACGACATCTACTATATTGCTCAAGGTTTATTAGGCGCATTCTTGCAAGGTGTTGATTGGAAAGAAGAAGATATAAAAGTTATCGGTTCTTGCACAGGTCAAGATTTAGAAAATTTAAAAACAAAACACCCGCTTTATGATAGAAAATCACCTATTATTTTAGGCGATCACGTTACATTAGACGCTGGTACTGGTGCAGTTCATACAGCTCCTGGTCACGGTCTTGAGGACTATGTTGTTGGTGTTAAATACGGTATTGAAGTATTTTCTCCACTTGATGATAAAGGTGTTTGGACAGATGCAGTACCTGATTTGAAAGGTATTCCTTACTACAAAGGAAATTCTATTGTTATTGAAAATCTTAAAAATTGCAAAGCATTACTTGCAGCAGCTGATATTCAACACAGTTATCCACATTGTTGGAGATGCAAACACCCTGTAATATATAGAGCAACTCCTCAATGGTTTGTTAAAATCGACAAATTCAGAGATAAAGCATTAGAAGCTATCAAAGGTGTAAAATGGATTCCAGCATCAGGCGAATCAAGAATTGGAAACATGGTTGAAGGTAGAACAGATTGGTGTATTTCAAGACAAAGAGCTTGGGGTGTTCCTATCCCTGTATTCTATTGTGAAGAATGTGGTGAAGTTATTTGTAATGATGAAACTGTTGAACACGTTGCAAAAATCTTTGAAAAAGAAAGCTCTGACGCTTGGATTAAATATTCTGAAACAGAATTGTTACCACAAGGTTACAAATGTCCAAAATGCGGCAAAACTCATTTCAAAAAAGAAAATGACATTATGGATGTTTGGTTTGATTCTGGTGTTACTTGGCGTGCAGTTGTAGAAAAAAGAGCAGATGAACTTGGACACACTCCTGTTGATATGTATTTAGAAGGTTCTGACCAACATAGAGGCTGGTTTCAATCTTCACTTTTAACTTCTATTGCAGTTCAAGAAAAAGCACCTTACAAACAAGTTTTAACTCATGGTTTTGTATTTGGAGAAGACGGAAGAAAAATGTCAAAATCATTAGGTAATTACATTAGACCTGATGAAATTATACAAAAATATGGTGCAGATATTTTAAGACTTTGGGCAGCATCTGTTGATTACAGAAATGATATTAAAATCGGAAACAATATCATTGGTCAATTAACTGAAATATTTAAGAAAACAAGAAACACTGCAAGATTTTTACTTGGCAACTTGTTTGACTTTGATCCTGCAAAAGATTATGTAGAATACAAAGACTTGAAAAACTTGGATAAGTTTGCACTTCATAAATTAAACCAACTTGTTGAACAAGTTACAGTTGCGTTTAACGATTATGAATTTTACAAATATTTCCAATGCTTGCAAAATTTCGCAGCAGTAGATTTAAGTTCTTTCTATCTTGATATTGTAAAAGATAGATTATACACAGCAGGCAAAAAATCATTATCAAGAAGAGCTTGTCAAACTGTATTGTATGAAACTTGCCAAGCATTAGTAAAAATCTTAGCTCCAGTTATGCCACACCAAGCAGAAGACATTTGGCAAAACACTCCTGAATGTCAAAGAAATGGCTTAGATAGTATTCTTCTTGCAGATTGGCCACAAGTTAAACCAGAATGGACAAACAATGAACTTGAAGAAAAATTTGCAACAATTTTGAAAACAAGAGAAGTTGTAACTAAAGCTATTGAACCATTAAGAGCAGAAAAGAAAGTTGGAAGTTCTTTAGAAGTTGCGGTTTACATAAATGCAGATGATGCAACTAAAAATATTCTAAAAGAAGAAGAAAAAGAACTTTGCAATATTTTCATCACATCTCAAGCATACGTTTCTGGTGAAAAACCTCAAAATGTATTGAATGAATTAAAAGAAGATAATTATACAATTTGGATTACAAAAGCAGAAGGCGAAAAATGCGAAAGATGCTGGAAATATAGAACATTAGGAGAACACGAAGGACACGAAACAATTTGTTCTGAATGTTTTGAAGCTATTTCTGAATAAAAAAGGAATTCGCAGACAAAATTATTTTGTCTGCGAATAATTTTATAAAATGTTTAAACAAGAATTAAAAGAAAAATATTCTAATTTAATAAATTACTTTGAAAGTGCTTTAGCTTCAAAAGAAAAAGCTCTTTCACATAGTATTATTCTTCACGGGCTTGATACGAAAAATCAATATTCAATAGCAACTGAAATCGCAAGAATTTTAAACTGTAAAGAGTCAAAAGAAGAAGATTGTTCTTGTTTAAACTGTCGTTGGGTTAGAGAAAAAACACATCCTGCAGTTTTGACATTGTCAAAACTTGACAACAAACCAAGTGATGATACTTCTAAATCAGTAATATCACTTGCTCAAGCTCATTTTGTAATAAATTCTCTTTTAACAACATCAGAATATCACAGAGTATTCATTTTTTGTGATGCAGAAATAATAGATGATGAATGGACTCCACTTCCTTTAAATCAAAATAAAATTTCAATTGAAGCAATAAATTCTTTGCTTAAAATAGTTGAAGAACCTCCACAAAATACAACATTTTTCTTTTTAACAAAGAATAAAAACGATGTAATTGATACCATTATTTCAAGAAGTCAATGTTTTTATGTTCCAAGTTTTGAAAAGACTACATTAAATTATAATTTAGTTGAAGATATTATAAAAAGTTATCCGAATATTGAAAGAAATAAGACATTCGATATTGCAAAAAATATTGCAAATCTTTCAAATGATTACACTCCAGATGAAATTCTTTCGCAAGTTCAAAATTATATGTCAGCAGTTTTAAAATCAAATTTAAACAATCCTCAATTGAAAGTTAAAATAATTTCAGACATAAAAGAAGTAGAACAAACAAAAAAGAATATTCAAAGACATTTAAGTCCATTACTTGCAATAGAAAATATGTTTTTAAATATAACTAAAAATTAACTAAAAAATCTTTTTGAAATAACTTGGTTAGGTCCAATTATTTGATTTACCATATCAACTTTTATTTCTGAATGAGATGCTATTATGCAATTTTTTAAAGTTACATTATCAAAAATTTCTACATCATCCCAGATAATGCAATTTTCTAAAACAACATTTTTGCCGATAATAGAATTGTCGCCGATAACATTACATCCAATGATTTTTGAACTTGGTGCAACGTAGCTTTTTCCTTTTAAAAGCAAACCATCAGCAACCTTTTCTATTTCTGTGTGAGCAATATTATATTTTCCACTAAATAAATCAAATGTAGATTGAGCATATTGGTCAATTGTACCTATATCACTCCAATATTCCTTAACTTCAAAAGTGTTAATTTTAATTCCTTTTTCTAATAAGCAAGGGAAAACATTTTTTGCAAAATCATAGAATTGATTTTCTGGAATGTAATTAAATATTTCATAATTAAAAATATAAATACCTGTATTTATACAATCGCTTTTTGCTTCTTTAATAGAAGGTTTTTCTTGAAATTCTATGACAAAACCATTTTTATCTCTTACAACAACTCCAAAATTTGGAAGTTCTTCTTGTGCAATTTGTTTTACACCCATTGAAACAATAGCACCAGAAGCATTGTGAGCTTCAATAGCTGCTTTGAAATCAACATTTGAAAGTCCATCTGCAGATAAAACTAAAAAAGTTTCACCTTCTTCAAAAAAGAATTGACATTTTTTTACTCCACCTGCCGTTCCAGACAAAGTTTCTTCTTGAATGTAGTTAAAATTTATACCTAAGGAATTATCTTTGTATCTTTCAATAATTTTATCGGCTTTATAATAAGTATTTGCAACAACATCACAAATTCCAATTGATTTTAAACGTTCTAAAAGTATATCCATCATTGGACGATTTGCGATAGGAACAAGTGGTTTTGGAACATCTTGAGTAAGAGGATCAAGTCTTGAACCAACTCCTGCTGCCATTATCATTGCTTTTTTAACCATTAAAAATCCTTTCAAATACTATTTTCACTCATTTTTACATAAAATATTAAATTTTTCAATTTATTTAGACTTTTAGTCGAATATATTATAAGATAGAAATTATGAATATGAATAAAAGAAGAAAAGCTCAACAGATAGTTGAATTTATACTTGTTGCACCGTTTTTGATTATATTTTTAGGGATTTTGACAGAATATGCTTATGCATTAAGCGTAAATATGACATTGACTTCAACATTAAAAGATGCAACAACAAATATTTATAGAGAAATTTCTCCATCTTTAACAGAAGATAAAATTTTAGAAATAGTAAAAACAAAATATATTAAGTCATTAGAAAACAATAATATTCCGACAAAAGATGAAAATAATATCACATTAACTTGTGTTACTTCAGGCAAAACAACTGTATTTATGGGTACTTATACTTATTATTCAGCATTTACTTTACCAAATGTATTTTTTCATTTTCTTCCAGAAAAATTTAATTTTTTCGTAACTGCTGCTGTACCTTCTGCATATTTAAAAAGTAATGTTTATGCAGGTACAGATTCAAGTGCTTTAGATAGCATTTGGGGTGCATCAGATTTAACATCATTAAATAGTTATAATGGAATAAAAAAAGGGATTTTGAATGATACAACTACTAATGCAAGGCAACAAATATTGTTTTTCGTTCCATTTGTAAATAAAAATTTAAAAAATCCGTACGTTTTAGTTGATTGGGCAGGAAATATTTTAAAACCAGACGGCGAAGATAATAGTTATTATTATTTCACTTCTGAAAATTCAAATCTTGGTGTTTGCAGAAATGTTACTCAAGAAAGTGGTGAATCTTCATTAGTTTGTGATATTACAAATACAAATGCTTTCGATTATATGGCAACGAAAAATATTAATATGGTGTTTTTCGCAAATGAAGAAAGTAATGATTTGAATTCAATCACAAGTAATTGGATAACTGGAACGGATAATGTATATGGTGATATTTCAAGTTCAAGTATTAGCGGAATTTTAAAAAAAATAATAACTTTAAAAGCTTCAGTAGAGAGTTCTTATCTAGGAAATTTTGATAATATTGAAGTTTATAATTACAATGTTTCGATTTGTCCTAAAAATACCATAATAAGACATAATTTTGGCTCTATGATATTTATGGATAAAGATGCAACAAATATGAATACGATTACGAATGGAAAAAGTATTCGTACATTTGATTTTGGAGAATAATATGAAAAAAAAGGCAAGTGTAACATTATATATAATCGCATTATTTACGTTATTTCTTGCGTTTTGTTCTTTTGCAATTGATGGAACAATAATTTTTACAAAAAGGTTTAAACTTCAGAATATAACAGAAAGTACAGCACTTGCTGCGGCTCAAGAATTTGATAACACTTCAAAAAATTCCAATACAGATACAAATATAAAAGAAAATGTAAGAAAAGTTGCAACAGAAACTTTCGATATTTTAAAAAATGATTCATTGGAAAATGCAACAATAGAAATTTCTATAAATACAGAATCAAATAAGGTTTTAATAAAAAGCGAATGTAAAGCACAAACATATTTTCTAGCCTTTTTAGGTGTGAAATGGGTGAATTTAAAAGCAAAATCTTGTGCAATAAGTGAGATAATGTCTGTTAATGCTAAACATGCGGGGATTAATTGGCTTACAAGTAAAGCGGCATATATATCAGATATTTTATTTTCTGGAGATGATTTAAAAGATACTGCGGTATTATTTCCTTTGGGAAGTAGCTTTTCAGCAAGTATAGTTACTGAAAGTTCTGATAAAGTTGGATATATATTTAATCTTATAGATTCAGAAAATGATGAAGGTTTGAGTCTAGGACCTGGAGGATTTATAACTATTAAATTGCCTACTCCTATTCTTGATAAATCAGGTTATGATTTCGAAATTGATGAAGCAGGAGCATTAGAAGGTTATATGGTTTTTGCAGGTATTGATAAAAACCCTGATAATCCATATATAAATTCTAAAACTGTAGGTGATGGTATTTCTTGGGCTAATATAAGTGCTTGTGGAACTTCAGTTAATAGTAGTTCTGTTGATGGTAATTATTATGCTCAAACAAGTTCTTTAGGCTCTCAAAGAAAAGTATATGGTAGTAATTATTTTGATATTTCAAACGGATGTGGTGGCAATATTTCAATGATTAAATATCTTAGAATTGTTGATGATAACAGCGAAACGGCATTTGTGACAAATAATAAAAATGATTATTATAAGACAACACTTTATGGAGAAGCAAGCAGTATAACGGCAGGTGCAGACATTGATGCGATAAAGATTTTAAATCACGTTAAACTTATTAATTCAAAAGATTTCTAATATTTTTAAGATAAAAAATTCAAGTAAAAAAGAGGGCGAAAAGTTTTACTTTTCGCCCTCTTTTTTACCTTTTTAACAAGATTAATCTTCAACTTTTTGTTTGTTAATTAAATCTTGAATTTTTCCCATTATTTCTTCACCTTTGTCTTGAAGGTCAGAAACAATGTCTTCGGCTTTATCTTGAATTTCTTTTACAGTTTTATCAGTTTTTTCTGCTACATCTTTTGACATATCGCTCAACATTTCACGAGTTTTTGAACCTTCTTGAGGGGCTAGTAAAACTCCTGCGATAGCACCTAATGCACCACCTACAATAAAACCTGCTAAAAATTTTCCTGCTGACATAATATTTCTCCTTATTTACGTTTTAAAAACAATTTTAATACTGTAACTAAACCTTTTGTTAAGCCTTTTACAAGACCTCCAGAAATAGTTTTAGCCTTAGTGAACATAATAGAACCTGCTCCAAAAATTTCTTCTAATATTTTTGAAAAACTATCTACTTTGCTATTAGCATTTTTTGCTATTGAATTTATGCTTTTCAATGTACTGCTTAATTCACTTAATGCTGGTTTTAATTCATCTTTAATAACAACAGTTGTGTCAGATAAATTTTTTGCCAATTTTGACATATCAAATAATAACTTAACTAAAAAGCCCCCAACCACAAGAACTGTAATACCTGTAGCAATAGCTAAAAAAGTCAAACCATTATTTAAAATAATTTGCGATGTGTCCATTATTATAATTTCCTTTCAAAGCACTAATTAAAATCGTAATCTGCTTCGCCTTCTAATTCTTTTGCTTTTCTCATTTTTCTCGATTTAATCATATGAGCAATTTTTCTAAATTGTCTTTCTAATTTATATTTCATCAAATCCATTGATTCTAAAGCTTGTTTTTTTGCTTCCATTACTTCTGGAGAATATTTTTCAGAAAGTTCAGAAACAACTTCTTTTAATTCTTTTCTTGATTCTTCACCAGATTTTGGAGCATATAAAACACCTGCAATAATTCCGCCAACAACACCTGCTAGCAAACCGAGACCAAATCCTATTGAACTTTTTTCTTTAGACATTTAAACACCTCACATTCGTGCATTAAGTATAACATTTTTTTTTCGATTTTTCAATAACTGACTGTATAATAAAAGACGATAGTATTGAACTATCGTCTTTTATCTGTATTTTAATAGTTTATTATGCTGCTTTTTCAGTATTTTGAGCTTTTTGAGCTTCTTTTTGCGCAAAATATTTTGTCATTGCCATATTGAATTTTGGAATACCTATACCCAAAACTAAACCTGAGTATAAGTAACCAATTAGTTGAATACCAGTTAGCATAAGCATTTTTGATTTTGCATCTTTAGGTAATTTTTTGTACATTTCAATAAATTTAGTTGAGCCTTTTTCCAAACATTTACTACCTAAAGCACTTTTCATAACTTCATTTCTTGAAATAACTTCAGAATTGAGGAATCTTTTGAATGCGTTACCTTCAGTTGCTTTTTTAACTAATTTTTGACCTGAAACTTTTTCAAATCCTCTTGCAGCTAAGTTTTGAACAAGACCAGGTAAAATCAACCAGTTTGTGAAGCCTAATGAATCTTTAATTGCACCTTCTCTAAGTTCATTTTTATTTCTTGAGAACAACAATCTTGAAGCAATTGTTGTGCCATAAACAAATTTGAATTGGTTAAGTGATGGCCAGAAACCTTTGAATTGAAGTTTTTTAGCAAGTTCTGAAGGTTTTCTTGTTATTGATACTAAAGCAAGTATGCCTGCAGTAGCAGCTGCGCCTGTTTTCAATATTTTGAAACCTGTTGAATCATCTTTTTCTCCGCCACCTACAAAACCTTTTTTACCAGTTCTTAATTCAGTTAATTTTGTATTGATTGGTTGAACAGAGAAACCAATTGCAGCAGTTAATGCAATACCAAGAATTGATTTTGATAAGTTAAAACCTTTTAATTTTGAAATAAATTCTTTTTTAACTTGATTATTACTATCTAAAACTTTACCTTTCATAAATGCTTTAGTCATATTTGTAATATCATCAATATAAGTATCTAAAGTAGATGTTGAAGATAAATTAGCTTCACCTATTTTCTTTGATAATTTGTAACCTGTTTCAGCACCAGTATCAACTGTCAAAGCAGATTTAATAAAGTTTTTAGTTTCTTTTAATGATTTTTCATCTTTATTTTCAATTAAAGCATTTGATAATTTTTCAACAACTTCTTTTTGCGTTTTTTCAGAAATTTTAACATAGCCATTTTTTATTTCTTTTTGATTTGGACTAAATACTTCTGTGTTATCAAAAACTTTGTTTAAGAATGATTTCATATTATCAGCATTTTTGATATTACCAGCTTCATTTTTGAATTCTGTTAAAATGTCTAATTGAGCATTATCTATTGTTAATTTATTTGCATTTACATCAAATTCTTTTTTAAATCCTTTAGCAAGCAATGAACCTGCACCCAATGCATAAGCACCCATTAAACCATCGTTGATATTGCTTGAAAATTCTCTGATACCAGTTTCAATACCAGCTTGAGGTCCTCTTTCTTTAGCATCAACTACTGTACGAGGCAAGCACATACAACAAGCATCAACTGCTGAAGCACCAACGCCAGGGTTTGTTTGCAAGAAGTTTAATGCAGAAGCTGCTACTGCTGATGCACCTTTAAAAGCTGGGGCTTGTTTTTGAGCTTTGTATTGAGTGTTTACTGTAATGTTTTGGGGTTTTTGTAATTTCATAATGTTCTTATTTTCCTATTCGCCTAATCTTTATATCTTTTATACTATTTATACTTTTTCTTGTTGTTTTTGAAGTTCTAATTGTTTTTCGGTTTTCTTTCTATTTATCGTTGGTACTATTATACCCAAAACAAGAAGAGAAAAACCTAAATTTCCTAATTGACATATCGAACGTAACTTTTTCGTATCTTTTGTTAACAATTCTTCTGATGATTTAAGTGCTGTATCCTTTGTCCAATGTGCAATTTTCTTTAATATATTCTTTTCACCATTTTCTAAAGGTTTTAAATCGTTTAATAAAGTTTTTTTAGTAACTTTTTGCATAATTGTTGCCATTCCTTTTGCAACATAATCACCTAAGAAATATAAAGCAGAGAATGTTGTTATATCCCTAAGTGTTGCTTCACGCAAATCATTTTTATCTTGAGCTGCAGCCATTCTGCTTGCAAAAGTTGTTGTTGAAATAATTCTTGCTTGATCCATACTTGGGAACAAACCTTTGAATTGAGTAATGCTATCAAACATAGCTTTTGAAGGCATTTTCATAATTGACAATAAAGAAACACCTAACATCAAGCCGATTGATTTAATTTTTTGTGCTGCCAAACCTGTTTTATCTTGAGCTGCAGCACCTTCTTTACCGAAATCTTTATAAATTGGAGCGCCTTTAACACCAGAAGTTTTTTCTGTAATCCATCTGTTAATTGGTTGAGCCATAATTGCCAAAGGAAGAATTAATGCTAAACCACCTAAACTTTTTGTTCTTACTAATTTAGATGCTTTTTTAGCAAATGCTTTTGCAGCTTCTTCAGTTGCTTCACCTTTTGTCAATTCTTTCAACAAAGCTGGTGAATTTTTGATAACTGAACCTAAATCTTGAGTGAAATATTTTTCACTTGCTCCCATTTTAATATTTTGAGAAACACCAGTTTTTTCAACGATTTTTTTGAATGCTTCATCAATTTGATTTTTTGAAACTTTTTCATCAAATACTGAATTTGTTAATGTTTTAATGCTTTCAGAAAAATCAATTCCTTCGAAAGATTTAACATTTTTTCCATCAACACCAGAAGTATTTTCTAAAATATTTTTAAAAGTTCTATATACTCTTGCTTTTGGACCTTTTTCAAAACCATCTATTGCTTTATCACCAACTGTTGCCCAAGTTTGAGAAACAAGATTTATAGTATCTGAATTTGCAAAGCAATGAGATAAATCTGTTGCTTCTTTACCCATAATGCCTTTTTGTGCAAGTTTTGCAATACCTGCAACTAAAAAGCCTGGTAACATACAATTAATTAATAAGCCTGAAGATTCTCTTCTAAATGCTTCAAAACCAGCAAAAGCGTTTGTTTTGCTTTCGATAATAGTTCTTGGAACAATAGCTGTCGCCATATCTGTAACTGCAACGTTTAACATTGGAATTGATTCGCAAACTTGTGTTGCAGCAATAACAGCTTCGCCCACGCCTCTAAAGTTTTGAGTTTGAGCTCTGTTAGTATTCTTGTTATTCAATTCTATATTGTTTATTGCTTTAATCATTTGTCCCTAATACATGTATAATAACAGATATACATGTATATTAAAAACATGCGAAAAGAAAAATTGCCTTTTATACACTTAATGTAAAATTTATGTAAAGATTGTTTTTTGATTTTTTTTATAAAAATTAAAAAATTAAATCAAAACTTTGACTTTTGTAGTAGAAAACATAAAAAAAGAAGTCAAATTGCTAAAAATTCAACAATTTGACCTCTTAATTTTTATGTAAATTTTTGTATCAATTTTTTATTAGCCTAATAAAATTCCTGCAATACATGCAGACATATAAGATGCCATTGTACCACAAATCAAAGCTCTTACACCTAATCTAGATAGATTCTTTCTTTGATTTGGAGCAATTTCACCAATACCACCTATTTGAATTGCGATAGAACTCAAGTTTCCAAAACCACATAAAGCAAAACTTGCGATAATGAAACTTTTATTTGCAAGAACATCTTTTAGTGCTGCTAAATCGATGTAACCTAACATTTCATTGGCAATAAATTTTGTTCCTAACATTGAACCAACTGCCATTGAATCTTGCGATGGAACACCCATTAAATAAGCGAATATAGAGAAAACTTTTCCTACTAAATCTTTTAGTGTTAAGTGATCTATATTCAGACCAATAAATGCAAGGTTCATGTGTAAAGTTTGATGTAAGAATAGACCAAGTTTGATTAAGAACCAGTCAAACATTGCAATCAAAGCAACAAAAGCAATTAGTACCCCAATAACTTTCATTGCAACATCAAAACCATCTGATGCTCCTCTTGCAATTGCATCAATAACATTAACATGTGTTCTTCTTCTTGAAATTTTTACTTCTTTTTTAGTTTGAGGTTCGCCTGTTTCGGGATAAACAATTTTTGTCATAACAAGCGCCCCTGGAGCAGCCATAATTGATGCGGCTAATAAGTATTCAGCTGGAACACCCATGCCAACATAAATTGCCATTGTTCCACCAGAAATACATGCCATACTACCTGCCATTGATGCTAAAAGTTCTGAACGGGTAAGGTTTGGAACATAAGGTTTAATCATAATTTGAGCCATGATTTGACCCACAAAAGAGCTAGCTACATTTGAAAATGCTTCTGCACCTGAAACGTCCATTAGCTTATACATGGCTTTGCTTAAAACAGCTACAACTCTTTGCATTATGTGGTAGTAATATAATATATTAACTATAACTGTCATTAAAATGGTTGTAGCAATTAAAGTTATCGCAAATATAAATGCCCCTGAACCAAATGTATCTCCCATTTTAAGGTTATTTGCTAAAGGTCCAAATAAAAATTCTGCACCTGTCATTGAAAAGTCTAATATTTTTTGGATAAAAACACCGATAGTACCAAAAATAACTTTTCCTACAGATGTTTTTAATACAAATACAGCAAGCAAAATTTGAAGCAAAAAGCCCATACCGACTGTTTTTAGATTAATTGCACGTTTGTTGTTAGACATCAAAAATGCAATTAAAAATATTACTAAAATCCCTATTAATCCAAATAATCTACTCATATTATAAACCCTATCCTAAAATTGAACGAACAAGACTAACAACAATTGTTTGAATAATTTGAAGAACAATTATTGCAATAATTGGAGAGAAATCAAGACCTCCAAAAGGAGGGATTACTCTTCTGAATATATCCAAATAAGCATCTGTAACTTCTCTTATTGCTTTAACAGGTTGTTTTTCCCAATTGATTGTTGGAATCCATGTTAGAAAAATTCTTATAATTATTAGTAATGAATAAAAATAAAAAACTTCATTTATAAATAAAGCCATGCTCATGGTTGCCTCCTACACTTGAGAATCTTTTAATGTAGTCGCACAAGAACAATTTTTTCTTTCAGCTGGGATTTTTTCAATCATTGTAAATAGTAATGATTTTAATTTATCAATATTTGAATTAAATACTTTTATTACTTCATGGTGAGAAACAGGAGGTACATCACCAACCAAACCAGCATCGTAATCTGTAATTAAAGATATATTTAATGGACACATATCCATTTCACGTACTAAATAATTTTCAGGGAATGCAGTCATGTTAATTACTTCCCAACCTTGAGCAGTAAAGAATTTTGATTCGGCTTTTGTTGAAAATCTAGGTCCATTAATTACAACAACTGTACCTGTTTCGTGAACTGTAATACCTAAATCTTTTGCAGTTTGAATTGCTAAACTTCTCATTTCTGGACAATATAAATCAGCAGGTGATGGGTGAGCAACAACAGGACCTTCAATTGTTGTTGATAATCTGCCTTGAGTCCAATCTACAAATTGGTCGCAAATTACGAAATCACCAGGTTTAACATCTTTTTGCAAACTTCCTGCTGCACATGGAGATATAACTCTTTCTACACCAATATGTTTCATTGCCCAAACATTAGCTCTATAATTGATAAGATGAGGCATAATTGTATGATTTCTTCCATGCCTTGGCATAAATGCAACACTTACATCTCCAATTTTACCTATAAATAAATTGTCACTTGGCATACCGTAAGGAGTTGCAATTTTAACCTCTTCGATATTATCTAAAAATTTGTAAAAACCTGAACCACCGAATACGCCAACGCTTGCCAATTTTTTTTCTGTCATATCTATAATCTCCTAAAAACTAATCTGTAAATTATAGTAGCATAAACACAAAAAACTTCTTTAAAAATTTATCAAAAAAACTCACATAACTTTACAAGAAAACCCCCTCATAGGTGTGATTTGAGCATCAGGGTTGATTTTTAATATTTTTGTATTATGATGTTGATACAACTTTTTCCTTTGGGAAATTTAAAAGGTTCAAAAAACCTTTTTAACATTCAGGGAACTATATTGAAAACTAGCAAAGTAGAAATAGTAAATACAACTATACAATGTAGCGTGACTGAGTGAGTACCAAACGGAAATTTCAATTTACAACCTCAGAGGATTTACATGATTAGAAAAGCAGTAATTTGCACTATCGCAATAGTGTGTTTACTAGGCCAACAAGTCAGAGCAAATCAAACAGAAATCAGCGAAACAAAAGTTAAAGAGTCAATTGTTAAACACTCTTTGGAGCTAGGTATAGACCCAGCACTTGCTTTAAGTATCGCAAAATCAGAATCAGGTTTCAGACACGACAAAAGAAGTGCTGTCGGTGCTGTAGGTGTTATGCAAATTATGCCTTCAACAGCTAAGAAGCTTGGTATTAATCCTTATTATTTGAGTGAAAATATTAAGGGTGGTTTGATGTATTACAAACGTCTTTACAATATGTTTGGCTCTACTGAATTAGCACTTGCAGCTTACAATGCAGGTCCAGGAACGGTAAAAAGATGTGGAAATGCGATTCCTCCATACAGAGAAACTAGAAAGTTTGTTTCTCAAATTATGACAGAGTATGGACATCAAAAAGCATCTCCTGATCCAGCTATTTCAAGAGTAAAAACAGGAAATTATACTCCTGTTGAATTTAAACACGCTAAGACAGCGCCTATTGCAAAAGTACAACAACAAAAACCGATTACTCTAAAGGACGTTCAAGTTCAAAGAATATCAGTTCAACCTGTTAGAACTCCTGCCGTTGTGAGAGTACAAACTACTCCAGTGGTGCTTCCAAGACAAGGTGTTATCTAATAATTTAAAATTTAAGTACAGAAAAGCGATTGATTTTTATCAGTCGCTTTTTTATTTTGTTTGAAATTAAAATTATTTTTTGTATCGTTTTTGTAATTCGATTGTTTTATGTATTCTAATATTTTATTTTTATTGTATTATATGAAAAGGTAGATAGGAGAGAATTGCATGTTCAACGAAACAAAATCTCACGAAATTACAGTCGACGTAGTTATTCTTACTATAAAAAACGATACTTTAAGAGTATTGCTTGTTAAGAGAACAAACGAACCTTTCAAAGGCAGATGGGCTATCCCTGGTGGATTTATCAGATTATCTGAAAATTTAGACGAAGCTGCTTTGAGAGTTTTGAAAGAAAAAACAAATGTTGATAACATTTATCTTGAACAGCTATACACTTTCGGCGATCCACTTAGAAGAACAGATGCCAGAGTTATAACTTGCGCTTATTTCGCTTTAATAAGAGAAGAAGATGTAGATGTATTTGATAGTGCAGATGTTGAATGGCATAAAGTTTACGAACTTCCTCCTCTTGCATTTGACCACAAAGAAATTATTGAATACTCTTTGAAAAGAACAAGAGAAAGATTGGAAATGTGTCCTGTTGCATATCAATTATTAAACCAAAAATTCACTCTTACAGAAATGCAAAAATCTTATGAGCTAATTATGAATAAAAGTCTTGATAAAAGAAACTTCAGAAAAAAAGCTCTTACTACCCCTGGATTGAGAGAATTGGACGAATATTCAAAATCTAAATCTAAACGTCCAGCAAGATTATACACATTTGAAAGTATTTCTCTTGATTCAAAACGTGCACACTTCATCAAAAAGAAAAATTAGGGAGATAAAATGCTTACACTAACTTGGATTATACAAATTGTATCAGCAGTATTGCTAATTGTACTTATATTATTACATTCACCAAAAGGCGATGGAATTGCAGGGATTGGTGGTGCTAGTCATTTATTTTCATCACAAAAAAGTGCAGAAGCTGGTTTAAATAAAATTACTATGTATGTATCTGTAGTATTTTTAATTTGTACTTTCTTGTTAGGTTTTGGAATTATCAAATAAAAATAATCTTTTTATATTAGAAAATTAAAAAATCTTCTCATATTTTAAAATGATTTTGAAAAATTAGGTCTATAAAGGGTTTCGGCTCATTTATAGACCTAATGGTCTATAAATAAATTAATCTTTGAGTTGATGAAAACATCCTCTGTTGAGAGGTATAGTAAAGACACAAAGCGAATAGTTTATTTAAAAAATAATATTTAAGGAGTAAGAAATGAGAAGAGGAATCGAATACAAGAAAAAAGCAAGAGTGCTATTAATCGATGACAATTACGAACACTTGACAGGCATCAAAGAAATTATTTCAATGGAAGGGGAATTTGATGTAGTTGGAACATCAACAAGTGCAAATGTTGGTATTTCTCTTGCTAAGAAAACTCGTCCTGACATTATTTTAATGGATATTAATATGCCAGAAAAAGACGGTCTTCAAGCAATTCAAGAAATTGAAAGTTTAAATTTGGGAACTCGTATCATTTGTTTGAGTGGATATGATGATGCAGATTTGATTTTTAGAGCAATGAAACTTGGTGCTAAAGGTTATGTTTTAAAAACTATGGCATCAGGACAATTGATTTATGCAATTGAAGAAGTTGCATCAGGAAAAATTTATCTTCCTCCTGCTCTTTGCTCTAGATTTATTGAATACTTCCAAACTTCTTTCAAAGAAGAATCAGCATCTTCAACTGATGAAGAAAACTTACTTTCTTACTTAACTCAAAGAGAAGAAGAAGTACTTGATTTATTAACTCAAGGTATTACATACAAAGGTGTTGCTTCTAAATTATTTATTTCTGAAACAACAGTTAAAACTCACGTAAACAATATTTTCCAAAAATTGCAAGTTAATGACAGAACACAAGCTGTTTTATATGCAATCAACAACGGCTTTACAAATAAGAAAAAAGCATTAATGAGCAAAATATAAGATTGATTTTTTATTAGATTAGGGATAGAAGTGTACAAAAAGAACGAACTTAAAAATTTAATTTACATTCAAGAAAATGAACAATGTAACGAACAGACCATTAAAGGTCTGTTTCGTTCCGTTGTCGAACCTTTACTTGAACACCAAACAGAAAGTATCGTTCTATTAAGGTTAGAAGACAAGAGTAAAAATGATTTTAACTCTATTTTAAAGAGATTGAGTTTTACAACATCAACTGTTTATGATTTTTCTAAAAAACCTATCGATGATAATTTCAAAAATATTTTAAAAGAAGATATTTGGGAAAAGACAGAATTTGTATATGTTTTAAGTCAAAGATACGGCGCAGTTCTTGTTTTTGACTATGAAGATGCAGAAATGGAAAATTATGCTTCTTATTATATGTTATATAACTCAAATTTATTATCAGAAGCTTTCAATATAATTAATTCTAATTCTACACTTGATTTAAAAAAATATGCAGAAGAGTGGCGACCTGATAGAAGGGAAAACGAACTTTTAAACAGTTCTATCAGAAAACTTGTTTCAAATTTGAATGACTCAAATCAAGAAATGCTTATCTCTCAAGTCGGAAACTCTATGGTTGAAGACAATGATGTAAAAGCACAATTAGATTTTATTTCAACAAAATCAAGATATGCATCTCACGAACTTAAAAATTTGATTTCAATTTGCAGATTGTATTCTGAAATAATTGAAAAACAAACGAAAAAAATCAAATTTGAAGATAGTGATGTGGAAAATTCAATAAACAATGCGATAAAATGTATATCAAAAGCAGTTTCTATGAGTTCAAATATGTTAATGACTCTAAAATCTGTTTCAAAACCTGAAATAAAGTCGTGTTCACTTGAAACAATTATAGAAAATGCAATAGAAATGACAAAAGTATATGCAATAGATAAAAAAATAACTTTTGAAAATCAAAATCAACTAAAAGCAGAAGTTTTAGTTGATGAAGAAAAACTAACAGAAATAATAATTAACCTAATTAAAAATGCCGTAGAAAGCATTGAAAAAACAGGGGAAATTAAAATTTATACAAAAGAAGAAAATCAAACAATAAAAATTGTAATTTCTAATAATGGCACTCCAATGGAAAAAACAACACAAGAAAATCTTTTCACAGAAGGATTTACAACAAAAACAAAAGGAAATGGTTTAGGACTTGCAATTTGCAAAAAATCAATTGAAGAACAATATGGAAAGTTAGAACTATTAAAATCTGACAAACAATCAACAGATTTTGAAATAACAATTTTAAAGGGATAAAAAATGGATTTAACGACAAATAGAACAATTAATATTACACAATTTGCACTTTCTGGACTTGAAGAAAGACAACAAGCAATAACTGCGAATACTGCAAACGTAATTTCTCCAAATTACAGCAGAAAAGAAGTTTCTTTTGAAAGTCAGCTTAAAGAAATGATTTCAAGAGATGATTTAAAAGAATATATAAAAGGTCGTAATAGTATGGAGTTTAACCCAACTGCTCTTGATATAGCAATGGGTAGAACAAAACCAGAACTTACAATCCAAGAAAAGAAATTCTTGCAATCAAATGTTTATAAACATTATGCACCACAAATTTTTGATGACACTGTTTCAGGATATGATGCACAAGGTAACAACGTAGAACTTGAAAGAGAAGTAATGGATTTAGCAGCTACTGGCTTGAAATACCAAACTCTTTCAAAACTTGAAAACAAACAATTTAGAATTATGTCATCAGCAATAAAAGGTGATTTAACAAGTTTATAATGTGAATTAATCCAAGGAGTAAATAAATGAGTTTTGAAATATTTGATATAGCTGGTTCAGGCATGAGGGCGCAAAGAATTAAAATGGATGCGATTTCAAGTAATATCGCAAACGTTAATACTACCAGAAACCCTGATGGTTCTTTAGGACCTTATATAAAAAAAGAAGTTAATTTTAAAGCTGTTTATAATGATAAACTTTCACAAGGCGCATCAAATTTTTCTCACAATGCAACAAGAGCAGAATTTGATCCAGATACAGGTAACATGATTGTTCATTCTGGAATAGCTTTAAATCAAGGAAGAGAAGCTGTTGGGGTACAAGTTGAGTCTATCCAAGAAGCAGAAGATGCAGTAAGAGTGATTTATGACCCATCACACCCTGATGCAGATGCTGAAGGATATGTAAAAGTTCCAAACATTAATGTTGTTGAAGAAATGGTAGGGATGATAACTGCAACAAAAGCTTATGAAGCAAACGCAATTGCAGCACAGAATGTTAAAGCAATGATTAATGCAGCAATGCAAATATAATAATTTGAAATAAAAACTAAGGAGAAAACAAAATGGATTTTATGGGTGGAATAAACAATATTAAAAATACACCAATAAACGATTATAATAACTTTTTAAAAGAAAGTGCAGCCTTAAAAGTTGATACAAGTTCTTTTGACAATATTTTAACGCAAAAAACAAATGAATTAAGAACTCCAGCTAAAGTAAACGGCAGAGTTGAAATGACTGATTTTGATGAAATTATTGCAAAAAGTTTAATAAAAGGTCAAAAAAATCATGGTCAATCTGGTAATTTATTGCAATCTTTTTCAAGTTCGATAACTCAAGGCTTAACATCTGTAAATGATAAAATGGAAGCAGCAAACGCAGCTCAAGAAGCATTTGCAACAGGAAAAGATGTAAGTGTTCATGACGTTATGATTGCAGCTGAAAAAGCATCATTAAGTTTTCAAATGGCAATGCAATTACGAAACAAAATGATTAACGCTTACAATGAAATTAAAGATATAAGAGTATAAACTCTTAAGTTTTCGTAACAATATTGAAACTGTCTAAAAAAAAGGGTATATTTATATTGTAAAGTCGATAATTGGGATATTTGTCGACTTAAAAAATAAAGGGGAATATGTGAATAATTATATAAAATTATTTTTAAGTGATTTCAAAAAGTTATGGGACGGTTTAGATTTTGCGCAAAGATTTGGAATGATTGCCTTAACTGCAATTACTCTTGTTGTTGCAACATATTTTTTGTCAAAATCAATGGAGCCAGATTGGGCAGTTTTGTATTCAGATTTATCTGAACCTGATGCAGTTGCAGTTACTGAAAATTTAAAAAAGAATGGTTATCCTTATAAAATAGCCGACGATAAAAAAACTATTTTAGTACCATCAAGTCAAAAGGATGAGTTAAGAATATACGTTGCAGAAAATGATTTAATCAAAAATTCAGAACCAGGTTTTGAATTGCTTGATGAAATGCAACTTGGTTCAACAGAATTTAAAAATAAAATGACAAAACAAAGAATTTTTCAAGGTGAATTAACTCGTTCTATTGAAAAAATGAACGGCATAAAATCTGTTCGTATTCAAATAGCAGAACCTGAACGTTCTATTTTTGAAGATAACGACGACAAGCCAACCGCTTCTGTAATGCTTATTTTAGAACCAGGATATAAATTAAAAACCTCACAAGTTAAAGCAATCAAAAACCTTGTTGCTTATTCTGTTCCAAGATTAACTCCTGAAACAGTATTTATTACTGACCAAAACGGAAACTCTCTTGGCGACGAACAAGGTAAAAATTCAAATGATATGGAATCTTTCAAATCTAATTTTGAAAAGGATACCGCAGAAAAAATTTCAACAGTTCTTGAAAAAATAATGGGAAAAGGAAATGCGACAGTTCAGGTTAGTGCTGATATCAATTTTGATAGTGCAAAATCTACAATTGAAAGTTATATTCCATTAAAAGACCAAGAACAGGGTGTTTTACTTTCTTCTCAAACAGAAACTGAAACTTACCAAAATCCGAATATGGCACAAAATGTAGCGACAGTAAATGGAAAAAATCTTAACTATGTAAAAGAAAAAACAGCGAACAATTATAGTATTTCAAAAGAAATTAAACAAGTTGTTTATGCTCCAGGTTCTGTAAAAAGAATGACTATCGCTGTTGCAGTAAACAAAATTCTTACTGATAAAGAAAAAGAAGAAATACAAAATTTAGTTTTGTCTGCTTCTGGTGCTGATTATAATAGAGGTGATGTTATCACTGTTTCAAGTATGCAGTTTGAATCATTACAGGAAGAAAAAATACAACAAGAACAAATACAAAAAGAAACTAACCTAAATAATAATATTGAACTTTGGACAACAAAAATTGGGCCATTGGCAGTTGTTTTAATATTAGGTTTGACAGCATTATTAGTAATCAAAGGTTTGTTCAAAACAACTGGTACTGCTATTGCTCAAGTGCAGGTGCCAAGAGAGGAAGTATTTGATGCTCAAGCATTTGAAGCTCAACTTCCAACAATAAAAGAAGAACCAACTGAAATGATACAAAAAGAAGACTTACCACAAGTCGAAGCCCATCTTGATCCGGAAACAGAAAGAATTAGGATGGAATTAAATGACACAATCTTGGCAGATCCAGCAGAAGCTGCTAAATTACTTACATCATACATTAGGGATTAATAACTTATGAACTCAATGCAAGGCGTTTTAGAATTACATTCAATGACAGCGACACAAAAGGTGGCGGCGCTATTGATTGTGCTTGGGCCTGCAACGGCTTCAGAAGTTTTGAAAAACATTACTGATGATGATTTACTAGAACAAGTTACTCTTGATATTGCAAGTTTGAATAAAGTTTCAACAGAAATTTTAAACGGTATATTAGATGAATTTAAAGCAATATTTGAAGCAAGTAACTATATTTCAGCTGGTGGTATGTCTTATGCGAAAGAATTATTAGAAAAAGCATACGGTGGAGAACAAGCGAAAAGGATTATGGACAGATTAGTTCTATTAATGAACTCAAACCCATTCCAATTCTTCAATGAAGCAGATCCAGGACAACTTGCATCTTCTTTCCAAAATGAAAATCCACAGCTTATTGCACTTATCATGGCTTATCTAAAACCTGAACAATCAGCACAAGTTTTAAACTTCTTACCTGCTGATGTTCAAGCGCACGTTGCATTAAAAATTGCGGATATGGATACCACAAACCCAGAAATTCTTTCTGATATTGAAAAAATTGTTGAAAGTAAATTTTCTTCAGTTGTTGTTCAAGACTTCTCAAAAGCAGGTGGTGTAGAATCTTTAGCAAGTATTTTGAACCACACAGATAGGGCAACTGAAAGAAACGTAATAGAATTACTAGAACAAGAAAGTCCTGTTCTTGCAGAAATGGTAAGAGAATTAATGTTCGTATTCGAAGATATTGTTAAACTTGAAGACCGTGCAATTCAAAGAATTTTACGTGAAATCGATACTAAAGACCTTGCAATGTCACTTAAAGGTACAAAAGACGATGTTAAAGAAAAAATCTTCAAAAACATGTCAGAAAGAGCTCAAGCAATGCTTCAAGACGAAATCGAATATATGGGACCTGTTAGAGCTAGAGAAGTACAAGAAGTTCAAAGTAAAATCGTTGGAATTATTAGAACACTTGAAGTTGCGGGTGAAATCATTATTTCTCGTGATAATAATGAGGACGAATTAATTGAATAATAATAACACGCAAAATGCTAGAATAAAAAGTGGAAATGTTCAAATAGGCAGTTCTTATATTGTTCCTATTAAGGTTGATACTAAAGAAACAGCGTTAGCTCAATCTCAAGCACAAGAAATTATTGAAGATGCTAAAAGAAAAGCTAATGCTATTCTCGTTGAAGCTAATAAAAAAGGGCATGAAATTATTGAAACTTCAAATGCTCAAGCTTTGTCAGAAGTTGATGCTATTAAACAACAAGCATATAATGAAGGTTTTGAAGCAGGAAAAGAACAAGGTCATACAGAAATTGTCAATGAATTAACCGATTTAGTTAATACTGTTAATGATTTTGCAAAAGCACAATTTAACATCAAACAAAATATTACAAAATCATCTCAAAAAGAAATTGTTGAACTTGTTATAGAAATTGCAAGAAAAGTGTGTTCAAAATCTTTAGAACTTGATGAAAATGTGCTTTTAGAAATAACAAAAAACACAATAAAAAATTTAAAAGATAAAGAAAATATCACAATTATTGTAAACCCAGAAATGGCAGAAAAAATTTATTCTATTTCAGAAGAAATGAAAACTTTAATTCCTCAACTTGAATCAATAAAAATTGTTGAAGATAATAGCGTATCTCCTGACGGAACAATAGTTGAATCACCTCTTTCAAGGGTAGATGGTAGAATTTCATCTCAAATAAATGAAATTGCAAATTCTTTATTAACAAAAATCGAAACAACACAAATTGAAGATTTAGAACAAGATGATTAAATTTGATGAGTTAAAAAATACCATATCTGAAACTAAAACCATAAAAGAAATTGGTAAAGTAACAGAAATCATTGGTTTAATAATTGAAGCAGACGGCCCTCAATCAAGAATTGGGGATTTGTGTTATATTTATCCAAAACTTAATGAGCCACCAATTTGGGCAGAAGTTGTTGGGTTTAGAACTCCAAAAATTTTACTTATGCCTCTTGGAAATATGGAAGGCATACAACCCGGAGCAATTGTTGTAAATAGTGGCTCTGCAATGAAAATAAAAGTAGGAGAGCAACTACTTGGCAGGGTTTTAGATGGACTTGGAAACCCAATTGATAATCTTGGAGAAATAAATTCTCAAACTTATTATTCAACTCAAGCAGATGCCATAAACCCACTTAAAAGAAGAAGAATATCAGAACCTTTATCTTTGGGAATAAAATCTATCGACTCTTTTATCACAGTTGGAAAAGGTCAAAGACTTGGCATATTTGCAGGTTCAGGTGTCGGCAAAAGTACGACAATGGCAATGATTGCAAAAAACACTTCTGCCGATTTAAATGTCATCGCACTAATTGGTGAACGTGGAAGAGAAGTTAGAGAATTTATTGAAAAAACACTTGGCACAGATGGTATGAAACGAAGTGTAGTAATTGCCGCAACTTCTGAACAACCATCACTTGTAAAAATCAAAGCAGCTTATGTTGCAACGGCTATTGCAGAATATTTTAGAGATACAGGTAGAGATGTATTATTTATGCTTGATAGTATTACCCGAATTTCTATGGCACAAAGAGAAGTAGGACTTGCAATAGGCGAACCTCCTGCAACAAGAGGTTATACTCCATCTGTATTTGCGCAAATGCCAAAACTATTAGAACGTGCCGGTAGTAACGATAAAGGAACAATGACTGGACTTTATACAGTATTAGTAGAAGGTGATGACTTTAATGAGCCTATTTCTGATACTGCAAGAAGTATTCTTGACGGACACATTATGCTTTCAAGAGATTTAGCACACAAAAACCATTATCCGGCGGTAGATGTATTGCAATCAATAAGCCGTGTTATGCCAGATGTAACTTCAGACGAACATAGAGAAGCTGCAGGTAAATTGAAAAATTTATTAGCTGTATATAAAAAGAATGAAGACCTTATTAATATCGGAGCTTATGTAAAAGGCTCAAATCACGAATGCGATTTAGCGATATCAATGATGGATAAGATAAACGAATTTTTACGTCAAAAAATGAATGAAAAATTTGATTATAATGACGTTATCAATCAATTAATATCACTTGCACAATAGTTTTATGCATTATTTTGTTCTTTAAGCTCTTTGTACCATTTAAACATAAAGTAAAAAGACAAGAACGAATAAACACCCCACATTGTCATTGTTGCAAAAACATTTCTTCCTTGTAAGAAAAGGTCAAGCCATAAAATAAATGACAATACGTTTACAACTATCCACATGTGCCATTGTTCAACTTTTCTTGTAACAGTAAAATACATTCCAAATATTGATAAAATAGTTGTTATAGAATCTAAAATAGGGTTTACGTCTTTGAATATTTTTAAAATATATGCAAAAATCACGCAGACAAGAGCCGCCACCAAATAAGTAATCGTTCTTGCTTTTAAAGATAAAAAAGATTTTATAATCTCTGCTGAATCTTTTTTCAGATTTTTTTGCCAAGAAAATATTCCTAATACTTGCATTGGAATGTAATAAAACATATACAAACACGCATTTCCAAATAGTGAATGTTTATAAGACAAATAAACATAGCAAAAAGAACCAACAAGTCCTATATAATAACAAATGACTCTGCCTTTGCCTGCTAAAAATGTATATGCAATTCCACAAATTGCTGAAAGAAGTGCTACTGGTGAATCTTTCAAACAAATTGAACAAATAAAAATTAAAACCAAAACTAAAGGAAAACCAATTATTTCAGCTTTACTCCAACCTTCAAATTGAGATTTTAAAAAGGTTATAAATTTCATACCCTAATTATATTTTCAAACTTTAAAAATTGTCAATTTCAATTTACTTTTGTTTTTGTATGTTGTGTAATAGTAAAAGAAATGAAAATACAAAATAATAACAATCAAATATATAAAAATCCAAATTTTTCAGGCTTTTTAGATAACAAAAAAGTTTTAAAAGGACTTGAATACATCGCAGACCATAGTGCAACATTTATTGCAGGCACAGAACTTGCTGGTGCTTTGTTGTTGCGTCCTATATCAATTAGTTTAACCCCCAAAACTAAAAAAGAAAATAAAAAATGGGCAATTTCAAAATCTGTTGCATCAGGTGTTATTAATTTTGCATTAGTAAAAACTCTTGCAACTCCAATTGAAAACGCTATTAAAAACATTTCTGCTCAGCCTGAAAAATTTTTATCTAAAAAATCTATAAAAAATTTAAAAGGAAATTCAACAAAACTTGCAGAATCAAATAATTTTAAATTTTTAGCACATTCATTTAAAATCGGGACAAATATCCTAGCAAGTTTTCCAAAAACTCTTTTGACAGTTGGACTTATGACATTTGTTGCCGATAAAATTTTAAATAAAAAACAAGAAAATAAAACTTCAAATACTCCTAATTTTAGAGGAAAACTTACTGACACATTATCAAAAAAAATAGGCAAAGTGTTTGACAAAAAAGGACTTCAAGATTTTTCAAAAAAAGTTAGCGACAAAAATTTTGATGACCTACTTTTATATGCAAAAGATACTCTTCTAACAACACTTTTTTCTATCGAAACATTGAAAAATAAAAAAATAGAAAAAGAGAATAAAAAGCCACTAATAATAAATTCAATTGTTTCAACAGGTTTAGCGATAATAAGCAGTATGACAATTGAAAAAGTTTTCGATAAACCAATACAAAAAAGCATTAATAATTTCAGACAAAAACATTTAAACGATGCTAAACTTCACAAATACGTTGAAGGTTTAAATTTAGCACGCAGCACATTTATTCTTGCGATAATCTATTATGGAATAATTCCTATAATATCAACTTTCGCAGGCGAAAAATTGTCTAAAGAAAAATAGGATTATAAATGTTGTTCTGCGTAACTAACGGCTTCTTCTTTTGAGTAAAAGACGTTTTTATCGCCTAAAACATTTAACACACCTAATTGTTCAAGTTTGTTTGTAATTTTTTCATTATTAACAACTAACAAAACTTCTGTATCTTTATCTTTTGTACGGGCAATCATATCTTCTAAGGCAAAAGATGCTGATATATCAAGATTTAAGACATTTTGACAATTAATTATTAAATATTTTGTTTCTAATACATCATCAATTGTTGATAAGAATTGAGAAGATGAGCCGAAGAATAAAACACCTTGAATATCAAGTGTTCTAATAGCATATTTAGATTTTGTTTCAACACTGTCATCGTCTGTATCTTCAATTTTGTGAGTATCATTTATTTCAATATTAAATTGTTGAGCAACACTTATCGCAAAAAGTATTGAAGAAAGAACAATACCTGTTGCAACGGCAAAAATCAAATCATAAAATACAGTAACGAAGAAAACCCAAACCATTACTGCTAAATCTCTTTTTGGAGAGTTTCTAAGTACCTTTAAGAATTTATAATCAACAATATCAACACCAACTTTTATCAAAATCCCTGCTAAAACAGCTGACGGAATATTTTGAGCAAGTGGAGCAGCACCAATTAAAATAACTAATAAAAATAATGAATGAACAATACCAGAAATTCTTGTGCGACCGCCTGCTTTGATATTTACGACTGTACGCATAGTAGCGCCAGCACCTGCAATACCACCAAACAAACCTGCAACAATGTTTCCGATACCTTGACCGATTATTTCTTTATTTGAATTATGTTTTGTTTTAGTTACTGAATCAGCAACCAAAGAAGTTAAAAGCGAATCTACACATCCAAGAATTGATAGAGTTAATGCAATAGGGATAAGAGTTTTAAGCACATCCCAAGACACCATTGGCAAACTTAAACTTGGAAGTGATGCAGGAATATCAGAGATTGTCTGAACATTAAATCCTAAAACAATGCTTAAAACAGTTACAATCACCAATGCCGTTAATGGTGCAGGTACAAATCTTTGCCATTTTTTAGGCATAAAAAATACTATTGCCAAAGTTATTGCACCTAGCAAAAGAGAATGAAGATTTGTATTTTGTAAAGAAGTAAACGTTTCTTTCAAAGAATTTATGATACTTCCGTTTGATGGAAGTCCTAAAAGTGGGTTTAGTTGAAGAATTATAATAATCATACCAATACCACTCATAAAACCTGATATTACAGGGTAAGGAACATATTTAATTAAGTTTCCTAGTTTGAATAATCCAAAAAGAATTTGGAATAAACCTGCAAGGATAATTGTCAAAAACACCGCTTGAATATTGTTAGGGTGAGTAGCGATAATCCCTGCAATAACAACTGTCATTGGTCCTGTTGGGCCAGAAACTTGTGTCGGAGTACCACCAAAGAGTGCTGCAAAAAATCCTAAAAAGATTGCGCCATACAAACCTGCGGCAGCACCTGCACCTGAAGCAACACCAAAAGCCAAAGCAAGAGGTAGAGCGATTACACCTGCTGTGATACCACCGAAAATATCACCTTTTATATTCCAAAAAATATTTTTCTTAGAGTTTTCCATTTTCCCTCACCAAATTTATTATATATAGTGCGATTGTTGAAATATTTGCACTTTTCAAATAGTATTATAACATACAAAAAGAATTTAATAATAAGTCGATGTGTTGGAATGGTAGACAAGCATGCTTGAGGTGCATGTGGTGAGAACCGTGGGGGTTCAAGTCCCCCCATCGACAAATAAAAAGATTACGACTTTATGTCGTAATTTTTTTATTTGTAAAATGGGGATTGACTGGAACGACCTTTTCGGGTGGTTCAGCGAGGAGCGAGCTGAGTGCGAAGGAGTTTTCTCGAAGAAATGAAATTTCTGAAAGAAAATCCGTAGGCACGTTAAACGCGAGCGACTCAAGAGAAGTCCCCCCATCGACAAATTATTATTGTATCACTTTAAACTTTTATATTTTTTATATCGTGTATTTGCGTTTTTGCGTATAGCATTAGAAAATACCCAAACGTCAGAAGTATGAAAGACACCTTTTCCTAATAAACCATAATTATCATAAGGTGTGTTTGGTTTTAAATCTACTAACAAAACACCGTTTTCTTTATCAATTTTTGCACCACTTACAAAATGTCTTGTATATGTTCCATTAGTAAAAATATTATAAAATTTAGAAGTAGGATTGAATAATCTTGATACTCTTTTATCTGTAGTTTTCCAATTTAATGGATTTATTACATAACCATTTGGAGTTGCAAAATATTTATTCTTTACACCATTACTTTGAGTATTCCAAACGGCAATAACTCCCAAATCATTTTTACTTTTCGCAGGTTTGATGTTTTTGAAAGTTAAATTTTTATCAATGCTATTTGGAAAACCAATCAAATAAGCGATTAGAAAATTATCTTTAACATCAACTTCTTTTAGGGCATAAAACAAATCAACTGCGCCTTGACTATGTCCTAACAAAATATACGGACGCCCATTATTATAATGTTCTAAATAATATTTTAAAGCATTTGCGGTATCTTCAACACCATACTTGCCTAAAGTTGTATTAAAATCAAAATTGTCATTTTTAAATTTTATAAGAATATCTAACGCAGAATGAAAATCAACTTGTCGTACAAAAGGTGCGAAGACTCTGACATTTTTTGAGTCAAAAATACTTGTTTGATATTCTGAAAACCTTTTTGCTTTTTCATAATATTTAAGGTTTTTCCAATCAAAAAGAGCAGGTTTTTCTGTTTGAAAAAGTGTTGGATATATATAAAAAACATCATATTTTGTATTTGTTTTATCACATGAGTTTATAACCCAATTTTCTGGTTTTGAATAATCTACGGCAAAAACTTGCGAACTAAAAGCGAAAAATAAAAATATTATCAATAAAAATTTTTTCATCAGATAAGCCCTATTTTTAAAAACATTTTACCATATTATAAATCCTTTTGAAAATATTTTATGAGTATTTCAGGTGTTTAAATCTTTTTGCTGTTATTAAAAAAGATTTATTTTTCAGCCCAAATCTTTTTTATTTATTTTTATGATAACATTTTGTTATGGCAAGTGATGAAAAAATAGTTGTGCATTTAGAAGGCGGGCTTGGAAATCAATTTTTCCAATATGCATTAGGTTATGCGATTTGTAGAGAACACGGACAAGAGTTATTGATTGATAAAAATGTTTTTGAAACATATAAAATTAGAACTTTTGAACTTGATAAATTTGATTTAACAATAAATTTTGCATCTGATGATTTAATTAAAAAATTAAATAAAAAACGTATATTTGGTAAAACTTTATATAAAGATAAAAAATTTTGTTTTACTCCAAGTTTGTTGAAAATCAAGAAGAGTGCTTATCTTAGAGGTTTTTGGCAAACAGAAAAATATTTTAAAAAATACGAAGATGAGATAAAAAATCTTTTTAAATTTAAGGATTATTCTTTTGTTCAAAACAAAGATTTATTGGCAGAAATTCAATCTACAAATTCGGTATCAGTAAATTTAAGACTTTGCGAGTATGTAAATAATCCAGTAACAGCAAAAATACATCACGTTTGCAAAAAAGATTATTATAAAAATGCATTGAACTATATAAGCGAGAAGTTAGAAAATCCTAAATTTTATGTTTTTTCTGATGATATAGAAATGGCAAAAGATTATTTGCCAAGCGAATATGAATATGTTTTTTGTGATACTGCAAATTGGCAGGAAGATTTATATTTTATGCAAAATGCAAAACATAATATTATTGCAAACAGTTCTTTTTCTTGGCTAGCTGCTTGGCTAAATAACAATGAAGAAAAAATTGTTGTTGCGCCAAATCAATGGTTTACGAAAGAAGCAAAGCTTAATTATAAAGATGTTGTTCCAAATTCTTGGATAAAAGTAGAGGTTTAAAGGAGATAAGTTATGACAAAAGTTGCGATTTTATATATTGGAACAGGAAGATATACAATTTTTTGGGATGAATTTTTTAAATCTTGCGAAAAAAATCTTTTAAGAAATTGCGAAAAACATTATTTCTTTTTTACCGATAGCAAAGAATTTGAAAGTAACGAAAAAATCACTATTGTAGAACAAGATAATTTAGGTTGGCCATTAATCACAGCTTTGCGTTATAAGATTTTGAATAAAGTAAAAAATGAATTACAAGATTTTGATTATGCGTTTTTCTTTAATGGAAATATGGAAGTTATAAGAGAAGTTAAAGAAGAAGAACTTTTGCCAACAGAAGAAGAAGGTTATATTGTAGCACCGCTTCATTCTTGCAATAAACGTGTTAAATCAAATAATGAATTTTCTTATGAAAGAAATGAAATTTCAACTTCATATATTCCATACGGAGAAGGAAAATATTATTTTCACGCAGGGTTGATTGGCGGAAGAGTAAAAGAAACTTTAGAAATGTTTGACGTTTGTGAAAAAATGATGGATGATGATATTGCAAAAGATTTCATTCCAAAATTTCATGATGAAAGTGTGTTTAATAAATATGTTTTGAATAGACCTTACAAGATTTTGTCTAATTATTATATTCATCCAACTCATGGAAAGCCATTTGTTAAATTAAATCCAAAAGTTAAAATAATCCAACGTGATAAATCAAAATTCAAATATGGCGGACACGATTATTTGAGAGGCGATTCTCAAGATAAAATAACTTTGTTTAAATACATAATTGAGAAGATAAAATTAACATTAAAAATCAAATAAATTCGGTTTTAATTGCTTTCTTTTAGGGCTTTTAAACCGTCTTCAATATTGACTTGAGGTGTAAAGTTTAGTTTTTCTTGGCATTTAGAGTTGTCAAGAATACTGTGTCTAATATCTCCAAATCTTTTTTCGCCGTGTTTTGGAGTTTTTTCGTAATTAAATATTTTAGCCATAATTTCAAAAAGAGTGTTGATAGATATTGCTTTTGCAGTAGAAACATTTATGATTGTGTTTTTAATGTTAGATTGCATAGCTTTCAAACACGTTGTAGCAATATCTTTGACATAAACAAAATCTCTTGTTTGTTCTCCGTCGCCGTCAATAGTGATATCTTCACCTTTTTTCATTCTGTCTGCAAAAATTGCAACAACTCCAGCTTCGCCGAGAGCTGATTGTCTTGGACCATAAACATTAGCAAATCTAAATATAATGTAGTTTACATCTAAAAGTTTTGTGTATTGTTCCATTGTAAGTTTAGACAAGCCATAGCAAGATAGACAAGCTGGCGAATGTTTTTCGTCAACTGGTAAATATTCAGGTTTTCCGTATATTGCGGCCGTTGAGGCTAATAATATTTTTTTAACTTTATATTTTTTGCTAAGTTTTAGTATTTTTATACTTCCTAAAATGTTTTCTGTAGCATCAACATCAGGATATTTTGTTGAAAAACTTACATTTGCTTGAGCGGCAAGATGGAAAATGTAATCTATTTGGTTTTCTTGGAAAATTTCTTCAACTTTTTCGGAATTAATATCCATATTATAAAATTTTGCTTTTGGATTTATGTTTGCTTCATTTCCAGTAGAAAGATTATCTAAAATTATAACATTATAGTTGTTTTCTATTAATAAATCTGTAAGGTGAGAACCTATAAAACCTGCTCCACCTGTAACTAAAATGTTTTCCATATTTGCTCCATACTCAAATTCAAACTTTTATTATTATATCATAAATAATATTTAGGGAATTAATGTTTATTTTTTTAAAATAAAAGCAAAATATAAAAGAATACAAAAAATATATAAGAACAACAGTTTTGAAAAACATAAGATAAGTGGTATAATTTTTAACGTATAATTCGTATAAGAGATATTTATGGTTGATTTTTCAATAGAGTCTGTTAAAGATGCATATTCGCTTTTGTCAAAAGTTGTTAGAAAAACAAGTTTAAACAAAAGTCCTTATTTCAGTAAAAAAAATGAAGTTTATATAAAACTGGAAAATTTGCAGTTGACAGGTTCTTTCAAACTTAGAGGCGCATATTATAAAATTTCAAAACTTTCCGAAGCTGATAAACAAAAAGGTGTAATTGCTTGTTCTGCGGGAAACCATGCGCAAGGTGTTGCATTAGCTGCACAAAAAAGCAATATTAAATCAACGATTTTTATACCTGCTACAGCTCCGTTGTCAAAGATTGAAGCAACAAGTAGTTTTGGTGCAGAAATTCGTTTGATAGATGGTGTTTACGATGATGCGTATTTAGAAGCTGTAAAATATCTAAAAGAAACAGGTTCAATTTTTATTCATCCGTTTGATGATATGGAAGTTATTGCAGGTCAAGGCACGATAGCATTAGAAATTCTTGAACAACTTGAAGATGTTGATGCTGTTGTTGTTCCGATAGGTGGTGGCGGACTTATTTCAGGTGTTGCAGGTGTTATAAAAACATTGAAACCGTCTTGCAAAGTGTATGGTGTTCAAGCAGAAAACGCTGCTTGTATGTATAAATCACTTGAAACAGGGAAAATGGTAAAATTAAATTTAGTAAATACTTTTGCAGATGGTACTGCTGTAAAATACCCTGGAGAGCTTACTTATGAGCTTTGTAAGAAGTATGTTGATGATATTTTTACTGTTTCAGAATCAGAAATTGCAAGTGCAATTTTGGCTTTGATGGAAAAAGAAAAAACAGTTGCAGAAGGTGCTGGAGCTTTGCCAATTGCGGCTTGTATGTTCGATAAAATTCCATTAGAAAATAAAAAAATTGCGTGCATAATTTCAGGTGGAAATATTGATTTTAAAATGTTGTCAAATGTTTTGACAAGAGCATTGTTGAAAAACGGCAGGCTTTCTAATATGACGGTAGATTTGTTAGACCAACCAGGGGAATTAAACAGATTGACATCTGCTATATTAAGCACAAATGCAAATATTATTGAAATCATAAGAGATTATACATTAAGAGATATCCCAATAAACAGATGTTGTTTAAATGCGATGATAGAAACAAGAAATAGAGAACATTTGAATGTGTTGAAAGAAACATTGGCGAAAAATGGGTTTAATGCGACTTTTGACTCTTAATTTGCCCGATTTTTGATTGTTGAAAGAAGAAAATGTTTCGCACAGAAAAGTGATTTTAACTCCTCACCCAGTTTTGTAAGTTCCCGTAAACTTAACATCAAAACTTTCCCTCTCCCGTCGGGAGAGGTTTAAGGAGAGGGGATAATTTAATTTTTTTTTAATTTGTAGAGGGTGTGTCTTCAAGAAAAGAAAAATTTTCTCCTAAATATTTTTCAATATCTTCTACTAATTTATGTGGTTTTATATCCAGTGCTTCTGCAATTCTCCATAATGTAGAAAATTGAGGATCTTTTATTCCATTTTCTAAATCAGCCCATATCGATTTACCCATGCCGATTTCATCAGCACTTTTTGTGATTGATTTAGTACGGTATTTCTTAACAATTTTTGCTATTGCTAATTGTAATTCTTTTCTTCTATCTTGCATGTTAATAATTATTGTTCTAATATAATGACAAGTTGTCAGCGTATTAGAACAGGTGGCTATGAAAAGTTTAAATTCTAGTTTGCATAATGCAAAACGCAATAAAGAAGACGAATTTTATACTCAACGTGCTGATGTTGATGATGAATTGAAACACTATAAAGAACATTTTAAAGGTAAAACAATATTATGTAATTGTGACGACCCTTATGAAAGCAATTTTTTCAAATATTTTGCAAGTAACTTTAATCATCTTGGTTTAAAGAAACTAATTGCAACTTGTTATAAAGAGTCGGCAATTTCAGGTAAACAATTAAATTGCAACGATACTGTTGACACAAGAAAGCCTCACAAAATCGTAATTACAGAAGTTACAGACGTAAATAATGATGGTGCAATTGATATAGCAGATGTTGAATGGCTAATTAAAAATGATAAAAATGTATTATCATTACTTAAAGGTGATGGTGATTTTAGAAGTGATGAATGTATAGAACTTTTAAAAGAAGCGGACATTGTGGTAACAAATCCACCATTCTCACTATTTAGAGATTATATTGAGCAACTTATAAAGTATGATAAAAAATTTATTATAATAGGAAATCAAAATGCCTATACCTATAAAGAGATATTTACACTAATTAAAGATAATAAAATTTGGACAGGTTACAAAGCAGGTGATATGGAGTTTAAAGTGCCTGATTATTATGAACCTAGAGCAACGAGATACAGACAAGATGAAACTGGTCAAAAATGGCGTAGTATGGGTAATATAACGTGGTTCACAAATTTAGATATTGCAAAAAGACATGAAGATTTGACTTTGTACAAACTATATAATCCTGAAGAATATCCCAAATATGATAGTTATAATGTAATCAATGTTAATAAAGTGTCTGATATTCCAATAGACTATGACGGAATTATGGGAGTTCCAATCACATTTATAGATAAATATAATCCTGAACAGTTTGAAATTCTAGGAATTGCAAATTCTGCCCGTTGGATTGGATATGAATGTTATACTTTAATCCAAAAAAAGAAAATATATAATAGGGTATTGGTAAAAAAGAGGTAATTGTTATGCAAATAGAACTTAACAAAATCAAAGTTAAAGATTTGGTTGTAGAATATATTAACAATGAAGAAAATGGTGTTGTTGGTTATGGTGGTAAATTAAACATCAGACCTAAATTTCAGAGGGAGTTTGTCTATAAAGATAAACAACGTGATGAAGTTATTAACACGGTGCGAAAAGGTTTTCCATTGAATGTAATGTATTGGTGTAAGAGTGAAGATGATAGCTATGAATTACTTGACGGACAACAAAGAACTATTAGTATTTGTGAATATGTTGTAAACTCCTTTTCTGTTAAAATAGACGATTATGATAAAATCTTTGATAACCTTACATCAGACCAACAAGAACAAATACTAAATTATGAATTAATGGTATATATCTGTGAAGGTACAGACTCTGAAAAATTAGATTGGTTCAAAATTATCAATATTGCAGGAGAAGAACTAACACAGCAAGAATTGAGAAATGCTATGTACACAGGAGAATGGCTAACAAATGCGAAAAAGTATTTTAGCAAAAGCGGTTGTCCTGCATATAACATCGCAAGTGATTATATGAGTGGTTCACCAATAAGACAAGACTATCTTGAAACTGTTATTAGGTGGATTTGTAATAATGAAATTACTATTGAGAAATATATGTCGGCACATCATAAAGATACAAACGCCAATGAATTGTGGCTTTATTTTACGGCTGTTATTAACTGGGTAAAAACAGTATTTCCGAAATATCGTAAAGAGATGAAAGGCATTGAATGGGGTTTACTCTATAATCAATATAAAGATGATAAACTTGACACAAAAGCACTTGAACAAGAAATTAGTCGCCTAATGCAAGATGATGATATAACCGCTAAAAAAGGTATCTATGAATATCTGCTATCATATAATGAAAAATATTTGAATATCAGAGCATTTACACCAAGCATGAAACGTGAAACATACGAAAAGCAAAAAGGTATTTGTCCACTTTGTCATAAGCACTTTGAATTGGAAGAAATGGAAGCAGACCATATTACCCCATGGTGTGAAGGTGGTAAAACTAACTCTGATAACTGTCAAATGTTATGTAGAGAGTGCAATCGTAGAAAATCTAATAAATAATTCAATTTTTAAAAATACTTTTTCAAAATACAAGACAAAAAAAGAGGCTTTTCAAATATTTTGAAAAGCCTTTTTTATAAATTACGCGTGGAGACTCTGCCGAGAAAAAGCTGACTAAATGTCAGGTTTTGCGAGAGGTAGAACACCCGAAGGGGGTTCGAAACCCTAATAAAAAAGCTCCCTTTCGGAAGCTCTTTTATTTACGCGTGGAGGGATTCGAACCCCCGACCTTTTGGTTCGTAGCCAAACGCTCTATCCAGCTGGGCTACACGCGCATATTCAATTTTTCTTCGCTTTCACCGCTTTAATGGTTACTTACTTGAAATATCTCAACACAAATGTGCTTCAACAAATATATCTTATCAAATCAAAAATTAATTACAAGTTAAACTTGAAAATTCGCTTAAATCATTCTTCTAATAATTTTTTAATCGCTAAAGGAATATAATTTAACACATCATTTGCAAGAACGCCATATTCACTCAAGTCAAAAGATGCAAGTTCTCCTGCTCTGCCGTGCAAATATACACCTAATTTAGCCGCATCAAAGCAAGTCATTCCTTGAGCCAAAAAGCCCCCAATCATACCTGCCAAAACATCTCCTGTTCCTGCTTTTGCAAGCGCAGAATTTCCGCTATTATTTTCATAAAAATTATTTTCAAAACAAACTAAAGTCTTATGCATCTTTAAAACTACGACACAATTATACTTTTCACTACATTTTTTCACCCATTTTTCAGGCGCTTTTAAAATTTCCTCAACTTCAACCCCCATCAATCTTGCCATTTCTTTTGGGTGAGGAGTCAAAATTGTATTTTTATTTAGTTTTAAATTTTCTTCTGACAAAATATTCAGACCGTCTGCATCTATCACAAGTGGAAGGTTTGTTTTTTGCGTTAAATTTAATATTTTTTTAAAAACTTGTTTTGCAGACCTATCTATTGAAAGCCCACAGCCAAGCATAACTGCCGTATAATCATTCAAATTTTTTACATCTTTTCTCAACTGCAAAATTATTTCAGGACATTTTGTGACAATGTTATCTAATACTTTTTCTTGGCTTGCTAAAACAACTTTGCCTGCGCCAACTTTTAAAGCAGCACAACTTGATAAAAATGCAGCGCCTCTGTATTTGTTGCAACCTGCAACCTGCAACGTTCAACACAGTACCAAAAGTACCTTTATTTGAATTTTCGTCTCTTTTTGGAAGTAAATTTTTCATAACCCAATTTTAACAAAAAACTACAAATTTTGTCTAATTGCTTCGTATAATGTAATTGCAACTGAATTTGATAAATTCAAACTTCTTTCGTTTTCACGCATTGGAATAGTGATTGAAATGTCTTTGTGTGAAAATAGCAAGTCTTCTGGCAAACCTCTTGTTTCAGGCCCAAAAACTAAAAAATCATTTTCTTTAAAATCTACAGTATAAATTGTTTTTTTACTTTTTGTAGTCAAATAATAAAAATTTGAATTTGGGTTTGCTGCTTGTAATTCTTCCAATGTATCGACTTTTTCAATTTTTACGTCGTTCCAATAATCAAGCCCTGCTCTTTTCATATATTTGCTAGACAAAGAAAATCCTAATTTTCCAATCAAATACAAATTTGCACCAGTACAAGCACACAAACGTGCTATATTTCCTGTGTTTTGAGGAATTTCTGGTTCGTATAATGCTACATTAAATTTTTTCATTTTTGTTAATTAATCCTAAAAATTTAACTTTTAAATTAGATAATATGTTTAAAATTCGTTCTTTTTTATTTAGTGTAATTTTATTTAATTGCTTATTTACATCTTTCATTGTTTTAATTCTAGCTTTGTCTAGCAAAACGCTGTCATCACCAGAATTTATAAGCATTAATTTTTTATTGCTAATGTATTGATTAGAGATTTTATTTATTTTCATTTTTGAAAAACTTTCCACTTTCAAATACAACTGGCAAACCTCTTAAAACACAAAATGCGATAGCAATAATTGCACTTATATATGCAATATTAAAAATACTATCAGCAAGCGTTTGAGGTAAGTTTGGAGTCTTTGCAACTACCAAAAATACGAATGCAACGGCTTTTGCTACTGCATACAAAATTCTTGTAAATCTTGAACTGCAAATTAAATATCCCAAACGGCTGTTTTGCATGCTTGATTCACCAAAAGCAGTTAAACCTTGTTGCATTGCAACACTTCTTATACCATCTACTACAAAACTTCTTGTTAATGCGATTAATGGAAATGCTAATGAAATCCAACCCATTACCGCAAAAGTAACCCAGTATGTGTTTTCTGCAATTCTGTCGCTCATAATATCAAGCATTGCACCTAATTTAGATGATTCGTTGAATTTTCTAGCAACCCAACCATCAAGTCCGTCAAGCGCAAATGCAGTTATTATTAACGCAACAGACAAAAAATAACTGTTTTGAGTGTGTCTAAATAACAATGCTGCTGATATAAATACCAAAAATATTCTAAATATTGTTATAAAATTTGCCATAATTCCCCTATTTTTTCATTCTTGATAAAGCAAAATCAACTTTATCTAATTTTTTAGCTCTTTCACCTAACATAATACGTTCTGCTTCTTCCAAAATACTTACAACTTCATAACCATTTTCTCCGCCAGAACGTGCTTTTGTGCCGTTTTTACAACAGCTCAAGAAATGTTGACATTCAAGTTTTAATGGTTCAATTTCTAAATAATCAAGTGCAATATTTTGAGTATTTGCAGGAATTTTGTTATCAAAAATTTGTAATTTATGTTCTGGTAAAGTGTCATCAAGTATTGCTGTTGCTTTTGTTCCACGAACAAGAAGAACAACATGTTTCTTTGGAGTAATCCAACTATCTGAAATTTGTGCTACCATACCATCTTCATATTCAAGTGTAAGGTGTGTTATGTCCATAATATCATTCTTGTCAGAAGAACAACCAACTGCAGAAATAACTCTTTTTGGAGCTTTTCCTGTAACATAATCTACCATAGATACATCGTGTGGTGCTAAATCCCACATAACACTTCTATCGTTTTTGTGATAATTAACATTTAATCTGTCACTTTGAGCATAAACTATGTCACCTAATGCACCTTCTTCAATTAGCATTTTTAATCTGTTTACTGCTGGATGGTACAATAATAAGTGACCAACCATCAAGACAAGACCTTTTTCGTTAGCTAAATCCATTAAATCTTTAGCTTCTTGAGCAACTGTTGAAATAGGTTTTTCTACATAAACATTTTTACCTGCCTCTAACATTGCTTTTACTATTTTAAAGTGTGTATGACTTGGTGTAACTACTGCTACTCCAGTGATTTCTGGATCGTTTATAATGTCGTTAAAATCACTTGTTAATGTGATTCCATTATAACCTTCTGTCATTTTCTTTAAATTCTCTTGGTCTAAGTCACAAACCATTTTTAGAGCATTTAAGTTATAAAAATTACGGACAATGTTTTTGCCCCACATTCCGCATCCGATTACTGCGACTTTTTGTTCTGCCATTTTTATTCCCTCTTGTTATCTTATTATATTCTTGAGTCATTTTCTAATGGTTCCATAACAAAAATTTCTTGAGTTGAAGAACCATCAATATTGTATGTTCCAATACTTTGGATATTCCAGTTTGGAAATTTCTTTATTGCATATCTTTTTTTAAATGTTTCTACGCAAACAACTTTATTTTTTATTGATAATGCTAATAAATTTACTAATTTTTCTTGTCTTGCTTGTATTTGTGAGTTTCTTGCTGCAGTATCTGCTGCTATATACATTGAAATTTTGTATTTGTTAGCCGTATATTTTTTTTCTAAAGCTTTAAAGATATTATTTAAACGTCTTATAAAATTATCAATGTTATCGAATGGGTTGAAAATTAAAAGTAAGTCATCGTCAACAAAATCTGTACTACATTCATCAAGGTTGCCTTCTAACATTCCAAAGAAATCGCTCATTACAGTTTTTGGAGTTATTTTAACTTCGTTTTGCTTCATTCTTTGTGTAAGACATTCTACGTTAAATCTTATCATAATAAGTATTTTATTGTTTTTAGATTCTTCTTTTATGTATTCTTCGTGGCGTTTTTGATTGATTTTTTCTTCTTGTTCTTTTTTCTTTTTTTCAATATTTAAATTGATTTGATTGTTAATGTTAATTGTAACTTCTATTAAATAATCTAAAAATTTAACAATACACAACAATATTGCTACTGTTACAACAAAAGAAAGATGTATATATGAACCATTAATAAATACGGCATCTTTAATAACTAATGTTCCAATGAAATTAATACAGTCAAAAATTTGGACAATAAAAGGTGGAAAAAGAATTCCAAGTAATGACAAGAACCAAAATGCAATGGTTAGTGTGATAATAATGTATATTATAAATTGGACACGTTCAATTAGTCTGACTAATGGAAGTCGTCTATCCTCATTATATTTTTCGAGATTTTTTAACTCATATAACAATTGTCTATTAACCTCACACCTTCAACTCTTAATGCTATTAATGCCATTGTATTATCATCAACGATTGTTTTGTCTTCCAATGTATTTTTATCTACAAATTCCAAATATTCTAAATCATGATTTTCGTTTAAGAAGTCAAACGCTGTTTCTTTTAGAGCATTAATATCTGTTATACCTTTATGATAGCATGATTTGATATTTTGCAAAATCTTATTTAAAACTAATGCGTTTTTCTTGCCTTCTTCTGTTAAATATTTGTTTCTTGAACTTAATGCTAATCCTGATTCTTCTCTAACAATTGGACAGCATATAATTTCTACTGGAATATTTAAATCTTCAACCATTTTGCTGATAATGATTTTTTGTTGAATATCTTTTTGTCCAAAAAATGCTTTATCAGGTTGAACAATATTTAATAATTTTAGAACGACAGTGCAAACTCCGTCAAAATGACCTACTCTGCTTTTACCACATAATTTGTTTACCATGAAAAATGGAGGTGTAACGTATGTGAAAAAGTCATTTGAGTGTATTCCAGAACCATACATTTCTGTTGGAGTTGGTGCAAAGACAATTGAAGCGCCTAAATCTTCGCATAATTTTAAGTCTGCATCAAGTGTTCTTGGGTATTTGTCTAAATCTTCTGATGGTCCAAATTGAATTGGGTTTACAAAAACAGAAACCACTACTTTGTCGCAATTTTCAACTGCTTTTTTGATTAAGCTAGCGTGTCCTGCGTGTAACGCACCCATTGTAGGTACTAAACCGATTTTTAGTCCTTGTGATTTCCATTCTTTAATATTTTCTCTTACTTCACTAATTGTATTTAATAATTTTGTTTTTTCTGCTACCAACATATTTTCCCTCTAATTTAGTAAATTTAGTTGTTTTAATTCTTCTTCTGGTAATTTAAATAATTCTGTTTCTGATGGGAAATTACCCGTTTTTACATCATCAATATATTTTGAAACACTTGTTTTTATAACTTCAGCCATAGTTGCATATTTTCTTGCGAATTTTGGAGTAAAGTCGCCGTATTTACCTAATATATCATCAGAAACTAAAATTTGTCCAGAGCAATATCTACCTGCTCCAATACCAATTGTTGGAATGTTCAAATGTTCTGTAATGTATTTTGCACATTCTTCTGGTACCATTTCAAGAACAACTGCAAAAGCACCTGCTTCTTCAAGTTGTTGAGCTTGTTTTAAAATTTTTAATGTATCGTCAGAAGATTTGCCTTGAACTTTATAACCACCTAATGTGTTTAAAAATTGTGGAGTAAAGCCTAAATGTCCCATTACAGGAATACCTGATTCTGTACATCTTTTAACAACACTTATGATATAGTCAGTTGCACCTTCAAGTTTTACTGCTCCTGCACCTGTTCTAATTAATTCGCCCGCATTGTGAACGGCTTCTTTTAAATCGCAATGATAACTCATAAATGGCATATCAGCGACAACCATGGCATTTTTTGTTCCTCTTGCAACTGCGCCTGTAAAAACTTTCATATCATCGATAGTTACTTTGCAAGTTGAGTCATAACCCAAAATAACCATTCCAAGAGAGTCACCAACTAAAATAAAATCAATACCTGCTTCGTCTTCATATCTTGCAGTAGAACAATCGTAGGCAGTTAATGCGGTGATTTTATTCCCCTCTTCCTTCATTTTTTGAAATGTTTTAACAGTAACTTTTTTCATTTTGCCTCGTTATTTGTTTTTCAAACCTTTTCTGTACCAATAGTAGATTGCTCTTGCAACTCTATTTGAACTGTGTCTTACGTAGCCTTCTTTGTTATCTTCAATTAATTTTTTAGAAACAACTTCAATTCCTGATTTTCTAACAATTTCAGAATCTAATTTTACAGGATATGAACCAGCTTCTTTGTATTTTTCTGCTAAATTTTCAGGCAACGCATCGTTTACCAAAACTGCATCAAGAAGTCTTTGATCATCTGCGTGAGATAAAATAGCGTTTACGTGATTAAATACAGTATAATCATCTGTTTCACCAGGTTGAGTCATTATGTTACATACATAAATTTTCTTTGCTGTTGCTTCTGATACTGCTTTTGAAATTTCTTTTACAAGTAAATTAGGAATAACACTTGTGTAAAGGCTTCCTGGTCCTAAAATGATTAAATCAGCATTTTTTATTGCTGTAATAACATCGTCTAACGGTTTGCAATTTTCAGGATCTGTAAATAATCTTCTGATTTTTCCGCCTGCTTCAGGGATTGCAGATTCACCTTTGATAATTCTTCCGTCATCCATTTCTGCAACAAGTTTCATATCGTCTAAAGTCGCAGGTAAAACACGTCCTCTGATAGATAAAACATTTGAAGATTCTTTTACTGCACGAACCATATCACCTGTGATTGAAATTAATGCAGTTAAGAATAAATTACCAAAACTATGTCCTTCAAGACCTTCGCCTGTTTTAAATCTGTATTGGAAAAGTTTAGTAACTAAATCTTCATCGTCTGCAAGTGCAGCAATACAGTTTCTAATATCACCAGGAGGAAGAATTCCCATTTCTTCTCTTAATCTTCCTGAACTACCGCCATCATCACCAACAGTAACAACAGCAGTAATATTATTTGTTATTTTTTTAATACCTTTTAATAACATAGAAAGTCCTGTACCACCGCCGATTGCAACGATTTTTGGACCTCTGTTTAATTTTCTTCTTCTATATAAAGATTCTAAAACATTATCTTTATCTCTATCATTATCAACACCTAACATTGATAAATTTGTTTTTTGCCATCCTTCAAAAAACATAAATGCACCAATAATAGCAATAATTAAACCTACAATTCCAGTTGGTGCTTTTGCTGCAATTAACTTAATAAATTCCATTGCAAAAAAGACAGGACGCATATTAAACACAATCATAATACCAAGCAATACAAAAAGTGAGCCCATAAAAATCATTGCGAACCATCTTTTAACTTGTAATCCTGGTATTAACCATCCTGCAGTTTTTGGCATTTTTATATTTTTATCAAACATTCCCATTTTATTCGTCTTTCTTTTCTAATACTTTTTATACCCAGCCTGATTCTTGAGCTCTTGCAAAATTAACAGGTGTTCCAAGAGCCATAGAATTTGCTTCTTTTAATAATCTTAATGAAATATCATCAGTAGCAAAGTGAATTGTGTTTACTGATATGTTCATTGCTTCTCCTGCAATATTTTCAATTTGTTTGTATTGCAAAAGTTTGTATAATTTTTTTGAAAGAACATTGTAATCTGTGATATCAGCAACTGTTCTATCAATTAAACCATTTTTTGCGTAAGTTTTATTTAATTCAATTTCACTTACAATTGGTAGTTCAACAGTCTCACCAACTTTGATTAAGTTTTCTGATGCTGCACCAACATAAGATAACCATTTTGAACATTTTTTTACAGCTTTTGCAATTGAACAAGAAAATTCGAAATTTTCTTCAGCTAAGTTATACATAGCTCCATGTGGTCTTACAAATTCGATTTCTAATGAATAAGCTTTTGCAAAAGATTGTAATGCTCCAACTTGATAAATAACCAAAGCTTCAATTTCTTCTTCAGATAAATTCATTGCGTGCATTCCGAAACCTTGGATATCATTAAAACCAATGTTTGCACCGATTACAACATTTTTTTCCTTAGCTTTTAATAAAGCTTCTCTAATTGTAACGGGATCACCCGCATGAAAACCTGCAGAAATGTTTACTGAACTAACGTAATCTAAAAAATCAAATTCTTTGTCGTTTTTGTATATACCAAAACCCTGTGCTAAATCAGAGTTATAGTCCATTACTATATTTCTTTTTTGTTTATTGTTATGTTTTTCTAATACTTCTTGCATGCAAAATCCTTTATTTTGTAAGAACTTAATAAGAATATTATACTCTCTAAAAATTTTTATACCATATCTTTATAAAAGATTAATAAACAAATATAACAAAATGAAAGAGGCGAATTTTTCATTTGAAAAATTCGCCTCTGAAAGTTTAATAATTTATTTTATCCAACATTTTCGTTGAAATCTTTTCCGCCAACAATTCTTAGGTGTCTATTTGCACCTTCTCCGATGCTTTGACTTACCAAGTTGTGTTGTTCAATTAATTCGTGTTGAAGTTTTCTTATTTTTTGATTTTGTGGAGTTAATTCAACATTATCTTCGCCTGCTAATATTTTTGCAATAGCAGCTTTGGCTTCATCTAATGCTCTTTCAGCATCGTCATAATAGCCTTGCAAAACTTCGGGTGCTTCTTGAACTCCTAATGCTTCTTTTAATACTTTTTGAATTTGTGCCATTGAATTTGTTTTAACATAGAAAACTTGTATTCTGTAATCATTTGCAATAGATAGGACTTTTGCTCCACCTTTTGCAAAGTTTTTGTGTGCGATTACAACATCTGCATCTTCTACGTTTCTTGTTATTTCAGCATTTAAATCTAGTCTTTCTATAACTTTTTCAACGATACTTCTTGAAACTGCATAGATATAGACTTTTTTAAATCCTTTTACTTCGTTTACATAATCTTTTCTTGAGAAACTGAATTTTAAACTATCAACGCTAGATGGAGCAATTTTGTGTTCCAAATTGTTTATTGCTTCAACTATTGATGGTTCTTTATGAGGTGCTTCTTCTTTTTTAACTGGTTTTTCAGGTTCTTTATAATTATCATCAACTTTTCTTATTTCAGGTCTGATTGGCCAGCCTCTTAAAATGTAATCAACTGCTTCTGAAGTATCTTTGTATATTGCAAGAGTGTTTCTGTCGATGATTTCAATAACGATGTCGAAAGTTGGTTGTTTTTCACGTTCAAGAACTGTTTTTTGACTTCCTCTACGTTTTGCTTCATCATCACCTAATGTTACTGATTGAATACCACCGACCAAATCTGATAAAGCAGGGTTTTTAATTAAGTTTTCTAATGTATTACCGTGACAAGTAGCAATCAACATAACGCCACGTTCTGCGATTGTTCTTGCAGCTTGTGCTTCTGCTTCTGTGCCGATTTCATCAACTACGATAACTTCAGGAGTATGGTTTTCAACTGCTTCAATCATTATATCTTTTTGAAACTCAGGTTGAGAAACTTGCATTCTTCTAGCTTTACCAATTGCAGGGTGTGGAAGGTCACCATCACCGGCGATTTCATTTGAGGTATCAACAACGATTACTCTTTTATGAAGTTCGTCTGCCATTAATCTTGAAATTTCTCTCAATTTAGTTGTTTTGCCAACACCAGGACGACCTAAGAACAAAATACTTTTTCCTTGAACAACAAAGTCCTTTATACAAGAAATTGTCCCTGTAACAACTCTACCAACTCTGCAAGTTAAGCCAATAATTTTTCCTTGTCTGTTTCTTATTGCGCTTATACGGTGGAGTGTACCAGGGATACCTGAACGATTGTCAGAAGTAAATTCTGCAATTCTTTGCGTAATATACGATATATCATCATCATTAATAGGCTTAATGCCAAGACATTCTATATCTCCATTTGAATGTCTGATTTCTGGTAATCGTCCGATGTCTAAGACTATTTCTATGACATCTTCCATTTTTTCAAAATTCATGTGCTCTCTTACCCACGGGGGTAGAATTTCAATTAATCTTTCAAGATCACTGTGAAATTGCACGTTGTTCATATATTATTCAACCTTTCTTTGAAAGTGTAAACGACATTTCATAACTATTATCGCATATTTTCAATTTTTTCTCGGTTGGTTCTTACACTCCTATTATAACACCTTTTTAAATGTTTCTCGCAATAACTCATTCTTTAGGATGAGTAAAATTTTACATAACTTCATAAACTTAAGGGGTCTGAATTAGTGTAATAATAACAGTTTTAGCCATTGTTACGATTTGTTAAGCGACTATTTTAATGGTTTTTTTGTATGATTTGTTGTTAAAACACTTATAAATTCTATCATTGAAATTGGTTTTGTTTTAAAATCATCAGATTTTATTAAACCTTGAATAATTCCCAAAATGCAAGCCTCACAAGTAGTTACAGTATAATCAGTTTTTTGTAATTTTAGATTTTCTGCTGTTTGTAAAGATATGTTTTCTGATAGTTCCATGTTTTTTAGTGCAAAACTTCCTGCAAAGCCACAACAACTGTCAAAATTACACATTTGCTTATATTCTAAATTTTTAAATTTTGAGCAAAGTTCGGTTGGTAAATTCAAATTTGTTTCATGACATGGTTTTTTATAAGTAAAAGATATTTTTTTGTCTAATGTTGTTGTATCTATATTTTCAAGTAAGTATTCAGATACGCTTTTTGATTTTTTCTTGATATTTTCAAGTTTTTCAAGAAGTTTTTTATCAGTAATATAATCTGAGTAGTGTTCTATTGTGTGTTTGCAAGTTGCACAGTCTGTTAAAAACACATCAAAATCATCTGGAATATTTCTCAAATTAAATTCTATTCGTTTTTTAAATTGTTCAACATCACCACTTGATAACATTGGCATTCCGCAGCATTTAAAATCTATTTCTTGAATACTTATGCCCATTTTTGCTAAAAGATTTTTTGTTAAAATTCGTGTTTTAGGATTTATATAAGAAATGCAACCATTAAAATATACAACTTTTTTTGTAGAATTTTTTATTTTTTCTTGTTTTAAATTTTGAATATCAACATATTCATTCATAAGAATAATTTTTCTTCCAAGTATGTTTTTTTTCAAAATCGGATAAAATAATTTTACAAGTTTTGGAATAAAACATAATCTGTAAAATTTTAAAGCAAAGCCAATTAGCTTGAATAAATTTTCAAAAATCAATTTTGAAAATATGATTTTTTCAAATAGATTTTTTTTAGAAGAAAAATAATCTGCTTTTGCTGCTAATATAATTTTTTTAGCATCTATTTCGCTAGGGCAAAAATCTTTACAAGCATTACACATCAAGCACATATCAAGATATTTATTGATATTTTTGTTTAGTGTTAAATCTTCTTCTAAAACCCCTTTTAGCATAATAAATTTACCACGAGAAACGGCGCAATCGTTTCCTGTGATTTTATAAACAGGGCAAGCAGACATACAAAGTCCACATTTTGAACATTGTTGAATTTGAGATTCGTATTCACATAAATTTTTCAAAATGTGGACTCCTTGTATTTCTTGATTTGTGCTTAATTATTAATCATTAACTGAAGCACCAATTTCATGAAGTTTGATAAAATTAGTTTTACCTACCATCAAATCAGGCAAAGAACCTGTGATGATAACTTTATCACCATTTTTCATGTCAAATGTTGCTTTTAAACCTTCTTCCAAATCTTTTACGATATTACTATTGAAGTTTCCGTCAATATTCATTTCTGCCGGATATACATCTGAGAATAGTATCATACGGCGTGTGTTTCTGTAACTTGGACAAAAACTCAAAATTGGAACACTTGGTTTTGCTTTTGATAGCAATTTTGGAGTATAACCACTTGCTGTTAAAGTGATAATTGCTTTTACGTCAACTTTTTCGACCATGTCGATAATTGCTGTACAAATAGCTATTGAATCATCTTTGCAAGCTTCAAGTAAATCTTTTGAATATTTGTTGTGAACCATTAATTGGCTATTTTCAACGTTAGTAGCAATTGATGACATCATTTTAACTGCTTCTACTGGATATTTTCCAGCAGCCGTTTCGCCTGATAACATAATTGCATCTGTACCGTCAAGAATTGCGTTTGCAACGTCTGATGCTTCTGCACGTGTTGGAATTGGTTGTTCAATCATTGATTCAAGCATTTGTGTTGCAACGATTACAACTTTTCTTTGAGCATTTGCTTTTTTGATAATTTCTTTTTGAACGATAGGCACTTTTTCAGGTGAAATTTCGATACCTAAATCACCTCTAGCAACCATTATGCCTGCTGAACGAAGAATGATTTCGTCAACGTTTTCAACGGCTTGAGGTTTTTCTATTTTTGAAATGATTTTGATTTTACCATTGTATTGTTTAATTATTTCACGAAGTTCCATAACGTCTTTTTCGTCTCTTACGAAAGATAGACCTAGATAGTCGATTTCGTTATCAATTGAGAATTTAACGAATGCTTTATCTTTTTCTGTTAAAACATTCAAACTTCCTTGTGAACCGGGGATATTAATCCCTTTTCTTTGTTTTAATAATCCGCCACAAAGAACTTTCGCATTTACGACATCGCCATCTACACCTAAAACTTCCATTACAAGTTTTCCGTCATCAAGCATGATTTTTTCGCCAATTTTTACGTCTTTAGCTATTCCTTCGTAATCAACAGGAATTATATCATTTTCTTTTTTAGCGGCATGTTTAAATTTAACTGTTGTATTTTTTATAAGTTCAATTGGTTCATCAAGTAGTCCAACTCTTATTTTTGGTCCTTGTAAATCCATCAAGACTGGAATTGGATAACCAACTTCTTTTTCTACTTCTCTGATGATGTTTAATCTTTTTAAATGTGTTTCTTCATCTGCATGTGAAGAATTTAATCTAAACATTGTAACGCCAGCATCTACCAATGCTCTTATTGTTTCTTTTGTTTCGCTACTAGGTCCAATTGTTGCTATTATTTTCGTACTATTGAATTTTTTCATGGGGTCTCCTCCTAATCAAATTTATTTTAACACAAACACAGCACAAAAATAAAAATCAATTATTAATATTTAATATAGTCCTATTGTTCTAACTAATAAGATATAGTTTTTTATTTTTGCGAGAGAAAAACTGTAATGAAAAGGAAAGTTGAACTACATAATAAGGAGAAATTAAATTATGAAAAAACAATTAATTGCATTTTTAAGTATTGTGAGTTTTGCATTTGCTACACAAGGTTGCTTTGCTGCTTGTCCAGTATCAGATAATCCTTGCGATAATTCTTGCGAAAGTGAATCTTGCAAAGATAAAAAAGGTTGCTGTGAAGATTGGCTTTATACAACTAATTTAGAAGAATATTTTTGTAAAATGAATTTGTCAGAAAGTCAAAAAAGTGAAGCAATAAAAGCAATTGAAGAATTTAAAGATAGCACTCAATCAATGAGAAATTCTGATTGCACCTGTTCCTCAAAAGAAGAATGCAGAGAATACAGAAGGGCATTACGTACACTTGATAATCAGATGAAAAATATTATTACAAAATGCCAAAAAGATGATTATAAAGCAGTAAGAAAAGAAGTTAAAGAACAAGTAAAACTTTGTCATCATTGCTTGATTGGGCCATCTCAAAAATGTAAAAATGCTTGTGATTAATAATAAATAGAATAAAAAGCACGTCATTTTAATTTGACGTGCTTTTATTTTATGTTTTTAACTTAAATTTGTTTTAATATTTCTTCCAACGCTAATAGAGCATCATTTGGAAGTTTGTCTATACCGTTGTTTACGGTGTCTCTTGATTTTACAAAATCAATTCTATCTTGTATTCTTTTTTTGAATTGTTCTTTGTAATCTTTATCTTCGAAAGATAAATTATAGTCTTCGATATCCATTATTTCTATATCTGAGAAGTTTTCCCATTTATGAAAATCTGATTTTCCTTCGACAATCGCTTCAATTATGCCAAGGGTAACTTGTGGAGTAACTTTTTTACCCATAAATTCTCCAGTATTTAAGATATAACAATCAACACCGTCAATCATAAGTTGTTTAAATCTTGTATAATCTCTTTCTAATGGGTAAACTCTGAATGGGTTTGCATAAGGCTCAACAACCAACGCATTTGGATCGACTCCTTCTGCTAATCTTTCTGCACTTGTACGTTTTGTAGCTAATGTTGCTCCCATTGCAGAACCTAAAGAAGCACCTGAAAGTTTTAATACAGGTGGAATTGTTGGGTCTTTCATAAGCCAAAAGATAGCGTTGATAGGTTGATTAATTCTATCTACCCTGTTTTTTGACCAAAATCTTGATTTTACTGCACGACCATTACCGTTTCTAACATCTTCAGTTATAGCGTGTAATGTTCCGTCTTTATCTTGGATAACTCCATTATTTTGTAAGGTTAAAATATATTTGTTATCTTCGCAATTTATAGGATAATCTGCGGTTTTATCAAAATAAGCTGGTTCAAGTGCTATTGAATATTTGTCTTTGATATTTATTATAAAAGCATCATCGTGTAAAACTGTAATATCATATTTATTATTATGTTTTGCGTGTGTAATTGTTGATTTTCCACTACCTGAAAGTCCAAACACTGCAACTTGATAAGATTTATTGTTTGGTAAATTATATCTTTTCATTCCGCCATGACAAGCCGCATAACCACTTGCAGCAGCTGTTCCCCACGCAAGTGTTAATGTACCTTTTTTATGTTCCCCAAAATATTTCATCCCTAAAATTGCTGCGCAGTTATGTTTTGGATCAAAATATGTTAAACCATAAGGAAAATCTGGATGTTGCCAATCAGGGTTTGAATAAATATAAATATCTCCTCTTGGAATTGGTGATGATTTTTTGTATCTTTTCAAAAAATCTTTATTTTCTGCTTGAAAATTTAATAACCAAGAAAGCATTATGTTTTCATGATTTTTTGGAATAAGTAAATGTGCTTTAACCATGAAATCTTCATCAAGCCCAATTATTGCATTTGCTTTGTACATGGTTTTGTATCTTGAATTATAAATAGCTTCTCTTATTATAGGTAAAAGTTTTGCTTCGTCACAACCTTCTGCTCCGACAATTTTTCGTGCAGCGGTGCAACGCCCAACAATAGCACCATCATTGAACAATAATTGATTTGCACCAAAAGGAAGTCCTAATTTTGTTGCTTTATAGATTTTTCTGCCTTTTAGTTCAATTGTTCCTGCTGATTTTTTTGCTAATTTGTATGCTTGTGCAACTGATTTAATCTCTTTTACATTATTTCCAAAAAACGGAGCTGTTATAGTTGCTCTTGAGGCTGAAACTATTTCTTTTATATCTTCTGACAAAAATTCAATACTCGACATTACCTTTTTCCTCTTTCCGTACACATTTCGGGGTATATTAATAACAAATTAATAAATACTTCCTTTAAAAACTTTTTTAATAATACTCGCATTTTTTTAAAATGGCAAGCAAATTTATCATCAAAGAAAGATTGTAAAAATCAATTTTTATTAAACATTTTCTATGTTCATATATTGTGTTGCATTTACATATTTTACAAATTCACTTCTGCTTACAGTAACTTTTTTCTTGTTGTCCCAAGGGTTAATTATCGTTACAGTATTTTTTGTCGCAGCAACAACACTTATAGCGTGGTTTCCAGTAGAATTATTTGTGATTTTTATTGTTTGACCGCTACTTTTTCCGACACCATTTAATACGATGCCTGTTTTGTTTGAACCTTTGTTTAAGAAACTATATCTTTTGGTTTTTGTAGAAGTATCATTTTTAACTTTTTTGAAAGAAGAATTTTCAATATAATATTCACCTTCTGAATTTTCTTCATAACCATTTTTAGCGCTAATACTTGCATAAACTACATATTTATTTGGATTTTGACTTACGCTGTCTAATAATTTTTCTACATTGTTATTTTCTTTTGTTACTGTTTTAACGCTTTTTCCTGTGAACATATACATAATTTGATTCATAGAACCACTAGTTAGCGCACTTTTTCCAGCCGCAACTTTTTCTTTAGATACGGTTTTTGACACGTATTTTGGCCAAGATTCGTCAGGTTTTATAGAGCCGTCATATAAACCTTGTCTAAATTTTTCAACTGCCATTTCGATAAGCATAGCATCGTCATCACCTTCTGAATACAAACCTAGTCCTGAGCCGACAATGCTTTTATTATCTTTTTTGTTTTTGATTTCTTTTAAATCCGCAGCTTCTATTTCTTCAGCACTAAAAGTGAAAGATTTATTTACACCTTCAAATCTAACAGTATAAGAACCGTCTTCATTATCTTTAATTGCATTTTTAAGTATTTTTCTGCCTGATTCTGTTTCTTGTAAAGAATTTATCGTTGCAAGTAAATAGCAATCTCCAGTTCCTTGTTGCTGTACTTTTTCGTCAATAGTACCATTTAATTTGACGTTACTTGTATCTCTTTTTCCAACAATAACTTCTTTTTGTTTGTTGTATTTTGCTGAAACTTCACGGGCTTCAATTTTTTCTTTTGTGTAGCCATTTCTGTTTATTTCAGTATTTATTTTTTTGATTGCTTTATTAATGTTTTCGTTAAATTTTTCGTTATAATCTGCACTTCCTTTTTCGTTTTCGGTTTTAAATGCTCCTGTTTCTTGAACTTGTTTAAATAATCTATCTATGTCTTCGCTATCTTTTTGATACGTATTATTGCCTTTATAAATATTATAAAGTTCGTTAAATTCGTTTTTCTTTGATATTTGTTTGTTGTAATCATTTAAAGCTTTTGTAAGTTCTGTGTTTGTTGCAGAATCTTTATCAATATTGATTAATTTTAGATATTCTTCAAAATCGTCATTGAAATCTTTTTGTTTTGCAATTTCGCTACGATTAATATTTATTGTTTGTTGTTCTTGTTTTGAATCAAAGACGCTAGTTGAAGATTTGTATGAATCAAGGTCAGGAAGTTCTTCTGGTTCAATGTATTCCCATTCACAACCCGTTTTTGATTCAAGAATTTTTTTGCCTTCTTCAATTCTTGCCTTTTTAAAATAATCAACTATTGTGTCTTTTATTTTCATACTATCGTCCTTAATATTTTTTTTCGGACAATTGTTTTTAAATCTTTAATTAATATTAAACATTTGTAACCTTTATTAATATAATATTTGATAGATAATTTGTTAAATTAAAAAGGCTGGATTTTTATAAAAATCCAGCCTTTCAAATCTTTTTAAAATTTAACTATTTAGCAAGTTGAGTTTGATAGAAAGCATTGTTAGAAATAGCTTTTGCGATTAAATCTTTTCCACCTTCTTGCATTGCAACTAAATTATTTAATCTTTTTACTAATATATCATTTTGATAATTTGCACCAACTTTATCTTTTAATAATTGCCAAGTTCTTGCTTCTGTTGTAGTTGCTCTAACTTCTTCTTCATAAGTTGCATGTGGTAATTGGTGTACACTTTCGTGAGCGATTAAACAAGCTAATGCTTCTTTTGGAGATGAAGCTAAATTTGAATTGATAAGTATGTAATTTTCACCATATTCATCAGTTGAAGCAACTGCATAGTGTTTTGCATAAGAATAAGAAATCATTGTTAAATCATAGAATATGATTTTTGTTTTGCTGTTGTTTATTCTTGCTAATACATCAGTTTGGTTGTTTGCTTCTAAAACTTTTAATGCAGAAACAATTTTTGCATCATCTGACATTTTGTTTAAGTCATAAGCAAAAGCTGTATTTGCAGTAAGAGCTAATATGAATATAACTAATGTTATTATTTTTTTCATGAGTGATTTAATTCCTAGCATTCCGATTACACATAAAAGATATTTTGAATATCCCTATATTTTGTGTATCGGTTTTCGCTAGTTTTCTCTTTAGAAAAAAACATCGTTTGTTACATATTTGTTACAAACGATGTTTAAAATTTCATGAAAATACATTTTATAAAATTATAATCTTGCTTTTGGCTTCATAAATAATTTATCAAGTTCTGTATTGATTGAGAAATACAATCTTCCAGAGTTTTCGTCCATTTTTTTAGATAGTGGGAAACCAATACCGATTTGGAAAGATATTGCATCTGTAATGTTGATATTTGTACCAACACCTACACTATGTAAGAAGTTTGTAGGTGAGTCAAAGTTTCCATTTTGGCAATTTACATAACCCCAATCATAGAAGAAAACAAGTCTAACTTTTCTTGCCCAACTATCTTCATATTTTTTAGGGAATATAGCTTTTATTCCAGGAATTGGAGTTCTGATTTCTAATGAACCCGCTACACCATAATCGCCTAATAATTCACTTGGTTGATAACCTCTAAGAGAATATGCACCACCTAAAAACATTTGTTCTGTTGGATATAAAGATTGACCTGAATATTGACCATTTACACGAAGAATTGCTAAACATTCTTTAGGCAATCTTTGAACACGAGCTAAGCTTGCAATTATTTTATAAAATGCACTTTCTGCAACTCCAGAGATGCTTTCTGTTGCACCCATACCATCAATACCTAAATCAAAACCTAAACTAACAAGTGTTCTACCATATCT
>JAZLGV010000031.1:0-12458 GCA_045616505.1 Candidatus Gastranaerophilaceae bacterium
GGTGGTGGTGACTCAGTTTCAGCAGCTAAAAAATTCTGCAAAGCTGAAGACTTCACTCACGTTTCAACTGGTGGCGGTGCATCTCTAGAATTTATCGAAGGTAAAATTCTTCCAGGTGTTGATGCTCTTGATGAAAAATAAAAACATTTTGATTTAAATTCAAAATAGAAATAGAAAACGGCGATTTGAAATTTTCAAATCGCCGTTCTTATAACTTACCTTTCGCAATTAAATTTATACTTGAACTTCTTTGAAAGTTTCCAAATATTTTGTTGCATATACAGCACCTATTGCACCATCTGAAGCTGCTGTAATTACTTGTCTTAATGGAGTTGTTCTTACATCACCTATTGCAAAAACACCTTCTTGAGAAGTTTGCATTGTCTCATCAGTAACAATAAAACCTGCTTTATCTTGTTTTAACTGACCATTAAACAAATCAACATTTGGAGTAAAACCAATGTATGGGAAAACTGCATCTGTTGCAAGAGCTTCTTCTTTTCCAGTTTTTACATTTTCGATAATCAAATTTTCAACCAAATTTGTTCCTTTAATTTCTTTTGGAATAGTGTCAAAAATAAATTCAACTTTTTCATTTTTGAAAGCTCTTTCTTGAACAATTTTATCAGCACGAAGTTCATTTCTTCTATGAATAATATAAACTTTTTTAGCAAATTTTGTTAAATACATACCTTCTTCAACGGCTGCATTTCCACCACCGATAACGGCAACTGTTTTATCTTTATAAAAAGCACCGTCACAAACTGCACAATAACTAACACCTCTACCTACAAATTCTTTTTCACCTGCAATACCAAGTTTTTTAGCTTGTGCGCCAGTTGCTATAATAACAGTTTTTGCTTTAAAAGTAGCTTCTTTTGTTTCTATAATTTTTATTTTTGGCAACAAATCAACTTTTTCAATTTCTTGCATTGGAAATTTTTCCACACCAAATTTATCAGCGTGTTCTTCAAATTTTTCCATCAAATCATAACCACCAATTACACTAAACCCAGGGTAATTTTCAAGTTCTAAATAATTTGATGGCTGACCACCAAGCATTGTAATATCTATTATTGCTGTTTTATTCTCACCTCTTGCAGAATAAATTGCGGCAGAAAGTCCTGCTGGGCCACCACCTAATATAATAGTATCAAATTCATAAATTTGCTTTTCCATAAACTCTTCCTTTTTATTTTTATTTTAATCCTGTTCCTGAAATTTTTTCACCAGTCAATTTGTATGTTGCTACATTACTTTTTATGATTTTATTATCATAATCTGAAAATGTATCTAATTTCAACTTATTTACACCTGTAAAAGTATTTTTACTTAAAGTTATTGCAACTTTATCAGTAAGTTTTTGTCCGTCAAAATTCCCGTTTTTTTCAAATTTTATGTAACTTCCTTTCAACTCACAAATTGAAATAGATGCTTTTGCACCTGAAAAAGGATTTTCAAGATACATGATGTTACCTTTGCGTGAAATGTTCCAAAAATCTACACCATGAGTTTTGAAAACACCTTGAGTATTTGTCGAAATTAAATCAGAAGAAACTCTCCACATTCCAAAAAAATCTTTTGGAACTTCTTGCACAGAAACACCACCACTTAAAACTTCAGTTGTTTCTGCTTTAACAGGTAAAACCATTGAAAATATAAGAAAAAATGCAACTAATAATTTTTTCAAAATTTCTCCTTAATTAAAAAATCTAAATTTAATTATTGCGTTTACTGCATGAATTGCATCTACCCAAGAAACCTTTTTTCCTTCGTGATATTTTCTACCAACATAAGAAATAGGAAATTCTTGTATTCTTACTTTTTTCTTAATCATTTTTGCTGTTATTTCAGGTTCAAAATCAAAACTTGTTGATTTAATCTCAATACCTTCCAAAACTTTTGCATTAAAAGCCTTATAACAAGTTTCAACGTCTGTAAAACGAGTATTAAAAATAACATTAAAAACAGTAGTGATAAATTTATTACCTAATAAATTCGGCAACATGAAAGCTTTTAAATTCAAATTTATAAATCTTGAACCATAAGCAACATCAACTTTATCATCAATAATAGCTTGAACTAAAACTTTATAATCAACAGGATCATATTCTAAATCTGCATCTTGGACAATTACAATATCACCAGTCATTTTAGAAAAACCTGTTTTTAAAGCTGCACCTTTGCCCATATTTTTTGAATGATAATAAACGTTATATTTATTTTCTAAAGTTTTTAATATTTCGATAGATTTATCTTGAGAAGCATCATCTATGAAAATTATTTCCTTTTCTAATCCACAGAAATCAGTATTTTCGATTTTTTCCAATATTTTTAATAACGTATTTTCTTCGTTATATACTGGTATTAAAACTGTAATTTTTTCAAATTTCCCCATAAATAAATCCTATTTACTAATGAATAAAAGTATTGTACAATAAAATTACAGATAAAGGAAGTTTTTAAGAAGGTAAAAAATGGAAAATACTCAATGTTCTCTGCAAGCAAATCCTATAATAAAAGATATTATTAACTTACACAATGAAAACAGATATGATAAATGTCTTTCTTTTTTAGAAGAAGCTTTAAAAAATTTCAACAAAACAAAAGAATACGAAAACATTTCCATTTGTCTTTCTCTAATCGGTTTAAATACTTATTATAAAAACAAAGACAAATACTTAAAAGCATTTAATTCAATAAATGACGGAAAATATTTAGCAGACTCTACAAATAACGTAACTGCAAAATTAATAAACGAATTTGTAACAGCAAAAATCGAATTAAAAGAACAACATAATAAAGAAGCTCTTTTATATCTACAAAATGCTCAAAAACTTGCAAATAAAGAAGATATTTATGAATTAAAAACAGAAATTGAAGATAATATAAAAAAAATAAGCACACCAAACACAACAAAAAAACGTGATCCACTTGTTGCACTGTTAAAAATTGGTCAAGCAGTTGCCGCAGAAACAGATATTAACATCTTGCTTAAAGTTATCGCAGAAGAAACTAAAGCCGCAATACAAGCAGACAGATGTAGTGTATTTTTATACGATAAAAAGAACGAAGAACTTTGGTCAAAAGTTGCACTTGGTATAGAAAGTCAAGAAATAAGATTTACTGTTCACAAAGGTCTTGCAGGACACGTTGTTCAAACAGGTGAAACAATAAACATCAAAGATGCTTATTCTGATGGAAGATTTAACCCTGAAATAGACAGACAAACAGGCTATCGTACAAAAACTATTCTATGTATGCCTATCAAAAACCTTAACCAAGAAATCATCGGTGCTTTTCAAGTTTTAAACAAATTTGACGGAGAATTTAACGAAGAAGATGAAGAATTCCTTATTGCAATTGGTTCAAACGCAGGTATCGCATTAGAAAATGCTCAATTATTCCATAAACAACAAGAAATGTTAAAAGAACAAAAGCAAGTATTTGAAAGCTTTATTGACACATTAGCAACCTCTATCGATGCTCGTGATAAGATTACAGCAGGTCATTCAAGCCGTGTAAGATTATATTCTGGACTTATTGCAAGAGCAATGAATCTTGATGAAAAAATGATTAATATTGTAGAAACAGCAGCCACTCTTCACGATATCGGAAAAATCGGTATTAGAGATTCTGTTTTACAAAAAGACGGAAAACTTACAGATGAAGAATACAGACATATTCAAGAACACGCTGAAATTACACACAATATTTTAGAAAAAATCCACATTTCAGAAGATTTTAAACTTGTAACAGAAATAGCAAGTACACACCACGAAAAATATAATGGTATGGGTTATTACAGACACCTAGCAGGAGAAGATATTCCTCTTGGTGGTAGAATACTTGCAGTATCTGACGTTTTTGATGCCATTACATCAAAAAGACACTATCGTGACAAAATGCCTATCAATAATGTTATAAACATTCTTATCAAAGATTCAGGCAGCCATTTTGATAAGAAAATAGCAGATTGTTTCTTACATTTAACTTGCGATAAAATTATTGAAGTATTTTTAACAGAAAATCATTTGAATTTTAAAGCAGAAGACAGAAAACTTCTTTCTAAATATACAATAATGGATTTACACGATATTTTATCTAATAAAGAACCTGAAAATTATACTTCTGAAGAAAAAGCGTTAATCGATGCTTTCCAATTTTACTATGTTTCAAAATCACAAGAACAAGAGGAATTCATTGTTTAATGAAAAAACAAATATTTTCAACAAGTATAATTGCTTCTTTAATTTATCTATCTTGTGCAACAAATGTTTTTGCACAAGAAACCAATATTTCTATAAAAGCAAATAACACATCAAATGTTCAATCTTCAAGTGAAATAAAAATCAATTTAGAAAAAACAAATACAGATGCTGAAAAAAGTATCAATTTAGAAAGTAAAAATCCTTTTGAACAAAGCATTTTAGCTACAGACAAATTTGTTCAATGCAATATTTCGGCTGCTTGGGAAGATTTTAAAAATATAATAAAAACAACACCAAGCAACGATTTTAATTACACATATTATGCAAACAAAATGGCTGAACTTGGATTTTTTGATTTAGCAAACACTTCTCTTGGTTATGCTCAAGATAAAAGTCTTGTTGGAAACACCTCAAACGCAATAAAAAAATATTATTTCCCAAAAACAACACTAAAACATGAAACAGAAATGAGTTTGGCAACATTTTACTCAAACATTTTCTTTAATGACCAAAGTGCAGAAGCATTAAAAGAACTTGAAAACAAAAAAACAATATATGCTCAAAACGATTATGCAAATTACTTAATGGCTTGTGCAGCAAACAAACTTAATCAAAATTCAAAAGCGCTAAAATATATTAATACTGCGATTTCTCAAAACTCTACAAATATAAATTATAAAATACTAAAAACAAAAATTCTTGTTGAAAACAAAAAAAATATTGAAGCAATAAATCTTGTATCTTCTTTAAAAAAACAAAATATTAACACAGCAGAATACAAACAAAAAATCGCTTCTTTAGAACAATATATTTTATATAAATCTGACAAATCTAATTGGGGAAAAAATTATCATTTAGGATATTACTATTATCTTGAAGGTGATTCATACAAAGCTATTCGCTCTCTTCAATATGCACTTATAAACAAAAAATCTAAAGGAAAAGCATACGGACTTGCAAGCGAAATTTATTTCAACACAAAAGAATATGAAAAAGCAACAGAAACCGCTAAAAACTCAATAAAATTCGAACCAAGAAATCCTAAAGCATTAATGACACTTGGAGATATTTCTTTTAGAAAAAAAGATTACAAAACTGCTTTAGCCTATTATAAAAAAATAAATGTAAAAGGTTATGACGAATATCTTACAAATTTAAAAGAAGCAAGATGTTATCAAAAATTGGACAATTCAAAAAAAGCAATAGATATCTATACAAAAATAATGAAAACTTATCCTTATGCTTATGAAGCATACTATGATATGTCTTTTTTAACTCCTGATAAAAAAGAAGAATATTTGAAAAAATGCCAATCAATAAACCTAAAATTCACAGATGGCTGGGTTGAACTTGCAAAAATAAAAATGGATGAAAAACAATATGACCTAGCAGAAAAATATTTATCAAACATATACTATATTGACGAAAATAATTATAGATATTATTATTATCAAGGAGTGCTTTGTCAACGCAAAAACGATTTTGAACAAGCAAAATATAACTATAAAAAATGTTATAAAATAAATCCATACTGTAAAGAAGCAAAAGAAGCCTTGGACAGTCTTTTAGCAAAAGAAGGTTTAATCAATGAGTGAAGACATAAAAAAGAACATTTTAATAGTTGAAGACCACGAATTAACAAGATTTGGTTTAAAAACAACTTTCGAAAATATTGACTTTGTCAAGAATATTTTTGAAGCAGAAAGTGCTGAAAAAAGTATTGAAATTATAAACAACAATCAAATTGACTTAGTTATTATGGATTTAGGCTTACCAAAAATGAACGGTATTGAAGCAACAAAAATAATTAAGACAAACAACAAAGATATTAAAATTGTAATTTTAACTTCTCATAACCAAGAAAGAGAAGTTTTAGACAGCCTAAAAGCAGGTGCAAATGCTTATTGTTCAAAAGAAATCAACCCTTCAAGACTAATAGAGGTTGTAAGTTCTGTACTAGAAGGTGCGGCATGGTTTGACCCATCTATTGCAGATATTGTACTAAAAGCATCAACCGAAAATCTTGATGTTGATATTCCAAACAAAAATGATTATAATTTGACTACAAGAGAAGCTCAAATACTAAAACTTATCACAATGGGTTATAGCAATAACGAAATTGCAAAAGAACTATTTGTAAGTATAAATACAACAAAAGCACATGTTGCAAATATCTTACAAAAGTTAGAAGTAGAAGATAGATTACAAGCAGCACTAAAAGCATTAAAAAATAAAATAGTATAGGTTTTAATATGTCGCAAATAGCAAAAATATTAATAGTTGATGATAATCCAAAATTTTTACAAGATGCACTTCCAATGTATGGTTATGATGTAGTTGTAGCTTCTGACGGACTTCAAGCATTAAAAATTTTATCAAAAACTAATATGGAAAAAGATCCAATAGATTTAGTGTTGTTGGATGTTATGATGCCTAATATGAATGGTTGGGACACCTTAAAAGCTATTAGAAACAGCGACAAAACAAAATATCTTCCAATCATTATGCTAACAGCCGTAAACGAAGAACAAAAAATGGTTTCAGGTTTAAAAATCGGCGCTGATGATTATGTGGTGAAACCTTTTATACTTCCAAACCTTTTAGCTAGAATTGAAGCAGTTTTACGTCGTTCTACATGGCAAAAAGAAACTGCTCACACACAAGATTTAACTTTTTGTTCTGATGAACCTGTTGAATCACTTACTGCAAGAGAAATCGAAGTGCTTACATTGGTTGCAAAAGGTGCAAATAACCAAACTATCGCAGAAGAACTTTTTGTCAAAGAAGTTACTGTAAAAACACATTTGAACAGCATTTTCAAAAAACTAAAAGTTTCAAACAGAACACAAGCAGTTTTATTGGCAATGCAAATGAATTTAATTAAACAATAAAGGAGAATTGAAAAGATGAGCGAATATACAAAAGAAGAACTTTATGATTTGATAAAAAATTCCCCTGATGAGTTTAATGAATGGAAAAAAGGTCAAGAAGAAGTTGATTTAAGCGAAACTGATTTTAGTGCATTAACACTTGAAAACATTGACTTTTCAGATGCAGACTTAAATGGTTGCTCATTTGCAGATGCAACATTAACTGCAATAAATTTTTCAAACACAGATTTAACATCAATAGATTTTACTCGTGCAACAGTTTTAGAATGTGATTTTTCAGACGCAATCTTAACAGGCGCAGATTATAGTTATGCAACATTGAATTATTGCAACTTTTCAGATGCTGATTTAGCAGGCGGAGTATTCCAAGAAAGCAACCTTGAAAACTCTGATTTTGCAGGCTCTTACAATATGTCAGCTTGCAGATTTGATGAAGATACTATTTGGCCAGAAGCAATTATGTTGCCAGAAGACTTTGACTCAACTTACTCAGAAGATTTGTCATCACTAAAAGACAAAGATGATGATGCAGGCGTTGGTGATTACTAGTTTTATAACTTTGCTAAATTATAAATAAAATATAAAAAACAAGGTGTGAATTTATCCACCTTGTTTTTTTATTTGATTAAAAATAAACTATTATTCACCAAAATCTTTGATTAATTTTTCTACTGTAATTGCATTTTCTTTTACTTTTTCTGCATTTTTCTTAGCTATACTTGCAGATTTTTTAACAGCTTCATTATCTAAAATTTTTGCAACATCAGCCAACTGTGAAACATCTGATATTTTATTTAAAGACTTGTCTTGCCATAAAAAATCATTACCTGTTTTAATAACATCAAAATTTGCTTTTTGTGTCATTTCATTTAAATATTTGGTAACAATATAAAGAGGGTTAAAAAGCCCATGTATATTATCTTTACCTATCATAATAAGATTTGCACATGTATCTCCACCTGTGATACGTGTATAATACTTATCACCTTTAAATTTTCCAAAATAAGCCTTTGGATCAGCTTCTAAGAAACATTTTAAGTTTTTATCTATTCTTACATCATAAAATTTTGTATTTTTTAAATCTTCACCTGCTTTTTGAATAGAATAAAGCTCTTTTTGTGAAAGATTTTTAAGAGCATTTTTAGCTCCTTTATCAATCTTTAAAGCCATTCCAAAATTTGGAGATTGACACTTGTTAACTTGCATATATATCCCTTTCTAATCGAAAATTATTAGTAAAAATTTATTGCAATAATAACACAAACTCTCACAAGAAAACAAATTTATTGCAAAACAAAGCGATTAAATATCAGTCTATAAAAAAATAAAAGAAAATTTTGTAATTTATATAAACAATTTATAAAATTAATTTTTTATAAATCTTCACCTTCTATGTGTATTTCTTTTAATGCACTACACAAATTGAACAAGGCTCTTTTATACTCTTCCTTTGAATCGCCTTTTTCAACAATTATCATTTCACTTTTTTCGTTTTCACTAAGCTCTGGATTTTCCATCATTATCTTTCTCTATTACTCTAAGCTGATTATATTCTCTTTTATTGACGGATAAATTTTTTATTTTTTAATAAAAACATTACAAAAATAAATCCTTTTATTTTTGATGTCTTTTTCATGTCGAAACACCTAATACTAAATAAGTTTAACACAAAATCAAAGAAATTTTAAAAACTAATTTTTATTTTTATAAACACTAAAAACGGTAAAAAAAAGTTATAATAAATATATGAAAGGAGGACTACATTATGTGGCTCTAAACTTTTATTTAAAATGTTAAAATGAACAAAAGGACAGACACTATCTGCCCTATTTTTTTGCGATTAAAAACAAATAAACATTAAATCTTCAATACAGAAAGTTGTAAATTATAACCTAAACCTAAAAATATTTTATGCAAAATTTCAATACTTGGAATCATTTTATTTGCAAATATTTTATACAAAGTAATTCTATGTATTCCTATTTTCTTAGCAAATTCACATATTGTATAATTTGCTTCTATTAATGGTCTTAAATTATATATTAATTCATTAACATCTCTATTTATTGAATAATCTTCCAATAAACTATTTAACCACATTTGAGCATATTCTTCATCTTCACGCAATTGTTGTTTCAAATTTTCTTTATATTTTGGAAAAGTATTTAATAATGTTTCTTCTTTCTTATTCATTATTTTATCCTTTCATTATATTCATTTATATATTGTTGAGCTAGTGCAATATCTTTGCTTTGTTTTGATTTGTTTCCGCCTGTTAATAGTAAAACAATTGTGTTATCACGTTCTGTATAATAAATCCTTAATCCATTAGTGAATTTTAATTCATAAAGTTCTTCTGATAATCTCTTATTTTCACCATATAAACCTCGTTCTAATTTTATCAATCGCTTATCTACAACCAATTTTAAACTTTTATCTAAAGATTTATACCACTCTAAATATGGGATTTTTTCACCGACTTTGTAATAAATAATTTCTTTCATAATAATATTGTAGCATATAGGCTACAATATTACAAGGTAATTTGTTTTTCAATAAAATAACTCACCTAAATATGAGAAATATTATTTGTTAAATTAAAAACCTAACCTACAAACTCTATATATCCCACTCCGGTTTTGCTGCATATTTATCGGAATGTCCTTTATATGATAATGTAATATTTTCTAAATATTTTTGAAAATCTCTATTTTCATTTGCAATAATTACACAACAAAAAAACACTCTTAATTGAGTGTCTTTTTTAAAAATGGTGCCGCAACTCACTCTGCCGCAGGAAAAGCTGACTTAATGTCAGGTTTTCCGAGAGGGCAAGGCTTGACCTTGCTCCGAGTTAAGGCTCATTTTGAAAAAAATCGTCAAACAAAAAAACACTCCTAATTGAGTGCTTTTTTAAAAATGGTGCCGCAACTCGGAATTGAACCAAGGACACAGGGATTTTCAGTCCGTGTGTTATTAAAAACCTCAAAAAATATCAACAGCAAAAAACAAATATATTATTGCATTTTGGGTTTTTATGTTTTATAATGTTTTTGAAATCTTTTGAATTTTTTTGAAAAAGTAACCACAAAACAACCACAAAAAATTTTAAGGAAAATCTGTTATGCACGATATTCAAAAAAGAAAAAAGAGAAACGGCACGTATTCTTATACAGCTCGAATTAGAGTAAAAGGATATCCAACAATTACTGCAACATTTGAGAAAAAACACGAAGCACAAGTTTTTATTCAAGAAAACGAAAGTAAAATGAAACTGGGTAAGCATATACAAACCCCTGAAGCTAAAAATCACACACTTGATGATTTAATTGAACGTTATGAAAAAAATGAACTTCCAAAAAGAAAATCAGATGTGGAAAAATTTAAAATGCACTTAAACTGGTGGTCTAAAGAAATAGGGAGTTATCTTTTATCACTTATAACACCCTCAATGCTTACACAATGCAAAGAAAAACTTGAAACCGAAAACAGTATAAAACCACAAAAAGGGAATAAAAAAAGAAGTCCTGCAACTGTTAATAGATATATGGCAACATTATCTATTGTCTTAGGCTATGCGTGTAATGAATACGGCTGGATAGATGAAAACCCTATGAAAAAAGTTAGGAAAAACAAAGAAACAGCTTCAAAAGATAGATATTTAACTCCTGAAGAAATACAAAGATTATTGCATGCCTGCAAAAACTACGAATTGAAAACAGAAAACTATAACAATGAAACATATCTATTTGTATTGATAGCTTTATCAACTGGAGCAAGATATTCAGAAATACATAACTTAAAATGGGAAAATGTCGATTTTCAACATAGACAATTTTATTTTCTAAACACCAAAAACAAAGAAAATAGAGGTGTGCCTATGACAAACGAGATCTACAAAGAGCTAAAAGACTTTCAAAAAGTGCGTAATATCAAAAACAATTACCTATGGACAACTAAAGACGGCAAAAAACTAATTGATATGCGTGTAAGATTTTATAAAGTTTTAAATATTGCGCAGATAGAAAACTGCCGTTTTCACGATTTAAGGCACACAGTAGCAAGTCATATTGCCATGAATGGTGGTAGTTTGTTAGATATTGCGCAGATTACAGGACATAAAACAATGCAAATGGTAAAAAGATACTCACACCTTACACAAAAACACACAGCAGACTTATTACAAAGTACGACAGATATAATGTTTTCAAAAGTTCAAAATGAGGTATAAAATGGAAAATTTACTAACGATAGACATATTAACGCAAAAGATTTTTACAATCAGAAATAAAAGAGTGATGATTGATAATGATTTAGCAGAATTATATGGAGTACAAACAAAAGTTTTAAATCAATCTGTAAAGCGTAATATAGAAAGATTTCCAATTGATTTTATGTTTCAACTCAATGATGAAGAGCAAAAAGAACTGGTCACAAATTGTGACCGGTTAAAAAAATTAAAACATAGTTCTAATAATGCCTATGCTTTTACAGAACACGGCGTAGCAATGCTTTCAAGTGTACTAAATAGCGAAAAAGCAATAGAGATAAATGTACAAATTATAAGAGCTTTTATTCAATTAAGACAATTTGCGATTGAAAATAAAGACATTGCAAAGCGTTTACAAGATTTAGAACGTTATTTTATACAACATAGTAGAGAAAATGCGCAGGATATGAAAGAAATTTATAACGCTATTAATTTGCTTATGGATAGAACAAAACCTAATCAAATAGGTTTTAAAGCAGATTAACAGTTTATAGGGAAAATACAGGCATGACAGAATTAAAAGAATTTGATAAAAACATAAATTACTATGAAAAAGTTAAAATATTAAATGATTTTCTTGCAAAAATAAATAAAATCACTACACCTGAAGAATTATATTTTTTTGATATCGAATTAAAAGCCTATATTTTTAGTGATGAAGTTGTAAAAAACATATTCTTATACAACGTAGAGAATGCTTATAAAACACTTGAAAAAGAAAAACAAGGATACAATGCAGAAATACAGTATAATACTGATTTACTACGTCATTATATGGATATTACAAATATCGAATATGTATTAATGCTCGAAAAACTCAATATTATATATGATAAAACAAATGATTTTATCAACTTTCTTGATTTATATTATTATCCAAGTTTACAAAAATGTATTGATGATAAAAAAGCTTATAACACTATAATAGGTAAAGATGAATTATCACCATATGAAGAAGAATACGCAAAAATTGTATTTCAAAATAAATTTAAAGATATTGTAAATTGGATGTTAATTTTTGATGATATTAAATATAAAAATACTCAAAGTAATTTTTCTTTTAATTTAGATATTTATGAAATGTAC
>JAZLGV010000032.1:0-9701 GCA_045616505.1 Candidatus Gastranaerophilaceae bacterium
ACAAGGTATTGATTGGCATCAAAAAATTGCCGGAGTGCAACATTAATATTTAATATACTTTCCGCCCTGCAACAGGGCGGAATTAGAAAGGAAGTTAAAAAATGGATTATAATAGAAAAAAATTATTGGCATCAATGACAAGAGCATATTTGCATGCCGTTCATCACGTTGATTATGATTTTGACGATATTTATAATTTAATTGACCGGCAAATTCCATTTAATGAGAAATTTACGGAATTTGCATTAAATGTAAAAAAATATTTTGAAACTTTGCAAAAAGCGGCGTAAAATATGCTATAATATCTTTACTTTGAAAGGAGAATTAAAATGTTTAAAGTGGAATTAGAATTTGATAAAACTTTACCGGAAAATCAGGTAAATGAATTTTGTGAAAAAACGGATGAACTCTTTGAAGGCGAAGGTGTTTCATGTGCAAAAAAATCATTTGGAGAACGCATTTACATTGACGAAAATGAAGAAGAAGGTTATGGAAATATAGGGGCGGCTATTGTTTTAATGAGTGATTATGTAGCATTATTTAATGCTGTTAAAAAAGCCGTATGGTATCATAATGAGAAAAAAGAAAACATGATGGGAGTTGTTTTTGGTGGCTGATACTAATGATTTAAAAAAATATATTTCTTTTGATTTAAACACTATTGCTCTTAAAAAATTTTTTAAATCTGAAAATTATTCTAAAGCGTATGTGCAGTTGGGTGCTTTATTACATAAAAATGGATTTGAACATCAACAAGGTTCTTGTTATGTTTCAAAAGAAAAATTACCTAATATAGCAATTTATAACCTTATTATTAAAATCAAGAAAGAATTGCCCTGGGCTAAAACCTGCATTAAACATATAACGCATACAGATGTAGGAGATATGTTTTATGATGATATGAGATTGATTAGACCAAAACAAAAGCAGAAACAACTACAAAAAATTAAACAGAACACAAAAGCCCGTAAGCCATCACAGATGCCTAAACGAGATAAAAAATTAAATAATGACCATACTTTAACACGATAAAACAGTCCACTCTCGGCGTGCCGCAAGGCACGTTTTTTATTGCACCGTCTTTTCCCTTTCCAAAATCTCTTATAAGCGATTTTGAAAAAGGAAACATATAAAAAAAACATATAAGCAGATCAATTTGAACCATTTCTACGGCGAAATACGCAAGAAAAATTAAAGTACTTTTATTTTTTAAGTAAATCAATCGCCTTTTTTAACTCATGAAGATTTTTATGTGTATATACCCCCTTCGTAATGCCAGGAATACTATGACCTAAAATTTTGCGGATGGCAACTTCATTTGCTCCGGCATCATCTAACCAAGTAGCACACGTATGGCGACACTCGTGAGGAGAGTGTTTGCAACGTGCCATTTTCATAACTCTGTCAAATTGTCTTTTTAACCGATAATAAGTAATACCGTGATTATTTTCATTTAACAAATATTCGCCAGCAATTTTCATCCAATATTCAAAATAAGGAAGAGTATGCCGTGAAATGGGTACAACCCTGTTTTGTCCGGCAATCGTTTTTGATTCACGGATAATAAAAAATCTTTGATGTAACTTTACATCAGATTTTTTAACTTTTACAAATTCGCCAGGACGAACACCGGAATAACAAAGCATTAAAACAATCATTGCCCATGACGAAAAATAATCATTTTCAGTAATTATCTTTTTAACTCTATTTAATTGCCGTCTGTTAAAGGGTTTTCGCTGTGTTTCCGGTTCTTTGTCAATCTCAATAAATTTAGAATAATCTGTTGTTATAAACTCATATTTAATAGCATATTGATAAATATTATGTAAAAGTTGGCGGCATTTTCGTTGTGTGGCATAACCGCATTTTTGCTGTTTAATCCGATAAATAATTTCTTGAAGGTCTTGTAACCGTAATTTATGAAATTCCTTGTTAAAAAGAGGTTCACAAAATTTTGAAACAGAAATGTAATTTCTTGCCGAACTATCTCTAATTTTAGGATAACGTTCTGCCGCCATCAGGTTATACATTTCACGAAATGTAATTTTTCGGTAATCAATAATTTGCGGCTGTTTATTATAATTTGCCAAAAAAATAAGTGCTTCCGCACGTGTCTTAAAAGATGCTAAATACACCTGTTTCCCATTTATGGTCTTTCGTACCATAAATGGATGTCTCAAATGCCCTTTTTTCTTGGTAATAGAGCCGAAACCATTAGGAAATTTCACGTTTTCACCCCTTATACTATTATAAATTACGGTACTAATACGGTACTAACCGTTAAAATTTTGAAAATAAAAACAAGAAACACCATGTATTTATGTGGTATTTCTTGTTTTTAAGTTAGTACTAATTCGGTACTAATCAAAAATTATAATTAATGGAAATATGGTTATTTTTTATTGTATTTTCCTACTTTTAAATAAAATCTTTCTCATTTCAATTAACAGGGCGGTAAATGTGGTAGCTACGCAACAGTTGCCTTAAAAAAATCATTTAGTAACACTAATTATAATATTCATGCATCCCGTAACAATGGTACATTTGAGTACTCGGCAATACCAACAATAAGAAGCACATCTTCTTTTTATATGGAATTTCGGGGAACGGATAACCACACAAATAACTTATTATGTAGTTGGTATGCTTGCGGTTACTAATAACAGGGCGGGTATGTAAGCGGATATAGTCCAAGAATTTATACGGTTAGTATGCATTATCCATTTACAACAACAAGTTATATTATTAGTTGTATGGCCGTTGCTTATAATCAAGGTGGATGGGATCTGCACTATAATAAACTTCCATTGATTTTATCTAAAGGTACAAGTTCCTTCCAATTTGACAGATTTACTGAAGGAACAAGTAGATATTCCGGAACGGGATGGTACGCATGCGGCTTCTGATTTTATATTAAATTAACAGGGCGGGTATGGTACATGCCAACAAACAATATATTTAAAAAAACCTTTCAATGACGCAAATTATACTATTTTAGGTACACGAACAAATCATAATTATGAATATACAATAATACTTATAAATAGGTCAAAAAATAGTTTTTATGCTTTTACACCAAATCAAGATGGTGATACACGTGGGGGAATGACTTATTTATGGGAAGCAAAAGGTTATTGATAAATTAACAGGGCGGGTATGTAAACATTTCATCTGCAAGCGAAAGAAAGATTACATATAAAAAACCTTTTACCAATAATGACTATACAGCTATAGCATGTATATTTACAACTTCATCAGAAGATGAAGCAAAAGCTAAAGGATTTGGGGTCGTAAGAAAAGATAGATTTAGCTTAACTCTATATGGATGGGAGCATTATTGGTATACTTGCGGATGGTAACAGGGCGGTTATTGTGGGGGTTATGGTTCATATAAATTTAAAAAACCATATAAAGAAAATTGTTATGTGACGGTTGGGGTAATACATACAGCTCCTTATGATCCAGAATGGAACGGAATCGGAATAAATAGTAAATCTTTAAATGGTTTTACATGTAGAAGTGATGTACCAAAATCCTGGTATGCCTGCGGTTGGTAGGTCGGATATTAAAAAGTCGTGCAAAATGCACGACTTTTTAATATCCGGAAGCCATCCAGCTTCTTTGAAAACCATTCCATGTAGATAATGTAAATCCTGTTTTAGATATTGAATTTACACCTATTTCCCCCCCCAATAAGGGTCTCCGCCAAAATAAGAATTAATTACGCCTATCGTAACACTCGGAAGGGCTGTAAACGGCTTTTTGAACGTTACATTATATGTAGTAATCCCGCCCTGTTAATATCCTTCACATCTCCAAGAGATGGAAACACTTACATAGCCAATCATTTGAATTTGGGATGCCGATAATTTACGGACAGCACCCCCAGCCCAATCTCCAGTATCAGTATAATTCCCCCCATTACACGAAACTGTATAATTACCGTTTGAAAACGGTTTTCTCAAGTTAACTGTAGCAAAACTATGCCTACTAACTGATGTATTCCCGCCCTGTTCTATGAACCCCGATTTCCATACTCTATACCACTCGCTGCCTGAGTGCCACTGTTCCACAATATAATCTTCAGCGCCCCCAACTTCTTTGCTATAACGGGGTACATCTAACGAATAAATTGGCAATGTGTCATTTTCGTGATAAACATTAACAGTCATTGTCCGTTGATTTGTTGAAGTATCATAAACAGATTCCGCACCCATAAGAACTTCACTTTTGAAAGTACCATCTGATGTGATATTTTTTTTAGCGATGGCAGCCAAATCTTCATATTTAGTACCACGCAATAATCCGGCTTGTGCTTTGGCATATTGTTCTGCTTGTGTTGCAATATGAGTAGCATTTGCAGCGTTCATTACCGCACCCATTAATCTACTACAACCAATGCCCAAAATGCCAATTAAAGCACCGGCAATGATTGTAGAGATTAAAACAGAACCTTTGCATTTAAACCGTTTCCATTGAAAAAATTCCAATTTTTACTTCTTTTTTAAAAGTTTTTTGTAACAGTTTCAAGGTCATTACCGGCAGAATCTTTTGGAGTGCAAGAGATTGTACGGGATGTTTTGGAATAATTATAGGCGTTGCCCCAAGGATCAGTTACGCCATCGCTAAAATCTCTATCAGAGGTAATAAAACTGTCATGGGGACAATGGTCAATAGATTTAGCAGCAGTAAGACCGGTATTTAAATCTTCCAAAGTTGCAGGTAGTTCTGCATTGATATTAAGCGTTTCATAAGAAAGACACGCTGTAACTAATGAATTCATTTCAGATTGCATTTGAGCAATTTTTGCAGTTGCTCTTGCTTCCGTCAATTTCATTACCAAAACCCCTGTCATTAAAACAACAATGGCACACGCAACAAGGACTTCAACTAATGTAAATGCCTTGCATTTCGTTTTGCCAAGACGATTGGTTTTGTTTTCAAAAAATTTCATAATAAATTCCTCCTTAAAATTCGTTAATCACACCGGCATCATCTCCGCCGATGGATGTAACACTTGAATTAGATTTGCCGTCAGCCCCACACGACCATACAGCAAAAGAATTGGAATTGGATGAATATTTGTATTCATTATTCCACGGGTCAGTTAAAGCAGATTCATCAATCCACGGCCCGAAACCATCTTCTTTACTTTTTAAAGAAGATAAACTTGTAGGTAATTTGCCTAATTGAAATTTATATGTGGTAATAGCCATTGCGATAGTGCTTGCTCCCGATTGAGCTGAAGAAAATCTACCCCCATCTAAAAGCGGTTGTCCTTTAATTGCCCAGGCAAGCCCAAAAAGCATTACTAAAGAAACAGCCATTAAGATTTCAATTAGTGTAAAACCTTTAAATTTTCTCATGTCATTTAATCATCTTCCTTTCATTGTTATAATTCCGGTTAAATAATCCAACATTGGAGTCATAGATAAGAAAAACATTGCAGCAATGGATGAACCTATGACAATTAAAACAAAAAATGAGATTTTAGTTGTGGTTGGATCAATTAAATCCTTTAATATTCGCTCGTAATAATCTAACAATTTACCTAAAGAATTAACCTCTTGCCCGGATTGTCCGCTTCTTGATAATAAAGCAACAAGTTGATTATCAAAGATATTTTGTTTGTTATTACGTAACAAACTATCTTCTAATGTGCGACCGCTTAATAAGTCATCTCTAACTTTTAAAATATATTTACCCATAACCTTATTTTCCACAGATACCGCTGCTTGATTTAATGCATCAGATAATAGAAGTTTACTTGATAACATTATGTGTAAAATTGAACAAAATTGATGTTGTAAAAAATAAAAATGAAGTGTTTTAAAAATTGGCATTTGTAATTTAAGCCGGTCAATTAAATAAGTATTTGTTTGACAAAATAGTTTTAAAATTTGCCAAATCATAAACATCATAAAAATAGTTATTGGCCAATAATCAATTAACAGATTAACACCATTTGATAAACTCATAATAAGAGGGGAGAACTTAACATTACTGGATTGATATAATTTGATATATTCCGGAACGGCAAATTTGATATATCCAATAACTAAAAGAGAAAGTAATGTAAAAGCGATTTTTGGGATCAATAAAGAATTTTTTATTTTTGAATATAGATTAATTTGTAACCAAAATAATTCTGCAATTTTTGAAAAAGTTACTGCCAACACTCCGGCTTTTTCCCCTGCAATAATAATCGGGCTTATAATTTTTGGGAAAATTTTTTGTTTGGCAAAAGCGTTTCCGACAGAAACGCCACGTTGCATTTCTTTTACGACATTTGATAATGCTTTCCTTAAAACTTTATTTTTGACATTTTTTGAAGCATCAGCAATAGAATCTTGTGGATTAAAACCGCACGCTATCATATTACTAATCTGCACAAATACAAAATATAAATCATCTAATTTAGGTTTATTATTAAAAATACTCATTTTTCAACCTCTGTATATTGATTTAAATCTTCATCAACAGTAATTACATTAAGTAATTCTTCTAGTGAAACATTTCCTTTAACAACTTGCTCAAACCCTTTATCCCATAAACTAACAAAATTTGTATTTTTTCTTAAAAATTTTTCTGTATCAATAAGCCCGTGTTCTTGCCGGAAAAAATCTTTTAAATAATTGTTAAATTCAATTATCTCAATAATAGGAATACGTCCTGATATACCAGTATGGCCGCATTTATCACATCCTACTGAAATAAAAGATTTACCTTCATTTAATTTGTCTAAATCTTGTTTTCGTAACTCTGAATTTTTAGGGCTTATAACCTCTTGCTTGCAATGCGGACAAAGCACGGGAATTAATCTTTGACTTGCTATGCCAATGACTTGTTCAGCAAAGCCCTTTTGATTCGCTCCCATATCACTTAACCGTTGAAAGACACCAATACTATTTAATACGTGTAACGTGGAAAATATTAAATGCCCTGTTTGCGATGCAATATTAGCAATTTGAGCAGTTTCGGCATCTCTTATTTCTCCAACCATAATTACATCAGGGTCTTGCCGCAAACAGGCCCTTAACGCATCTCCAAAAGTATATTTATTTTCTTTCGCATCCCGTGTTTCTGACTGTGCCACACCGCCCAAATATTTTTCAATCGGGTTTTCAACTGTTATAATTTTACAATTATGATTAATTTGAATTTCTTTAAGCAAAGAATAAAGCGTTGTTGATTTGCCTTCTGATGTTGGGCCGCAAATAAGAAAAATCCCACTTGGTTTTGATGCAATCCTACGCAATAAGACAGTTTCCTTATCTGAAAATCCTAAATCTTCAAGAGAACGTATGCCGGCATTTGTGCCGATTATTCGGGCGCAAATGATATTCCGATTGGTATTCTTTCCGTAAGGCATAGTGTTAATACGCATTTCAATATCATTGCCAAAATAAGTTGGCCGTCTTCCGGCTGCAAATTATTTAATGTCATTTTTGCTTTATTTTTAAATAAATTAGATATTGCTATTTCATCGGTTATGCCTACTGGAAAAACTTGAGGTGTAAAAACGCCGTTTATTCTAAATGCAATTACGGTACTGTCTTTACTTGGAATTATATGAACATCGCTTGCTTTTTTATCAATAGCACTTTTTAAAATATCATTAAATATTTGTTCCTGTTGGGATGAAGCAACAATTTCATTTTCTGCAACATCTATGTTATTGGTTTTCATAATGAAAGCAGAATGAAGATGTGTTAAAAAACCTTCTTGGAAATTTTTATCTTCAACCTGATATACTTTTATACCATTGATTTCAGGATGTTGTTTCCGTAATGTTTCAGTTATAATGCTTAAATTTTGAATAGTTTGCTCATAAAGTGATGTGGCAATACATAAAACTCCGGTAGAAGAAAAATCAAATGGTAATATACCGTGTGTTTCCATAAATTCTTTTGGAATTAAATTGAGAACATCTGGAGAAATAGCGATTTGAGTAAGAGGACGGTTAAGGACGTTTTCCATTTTTATTTCTCCTTTCCAACTCGCCCAAAGCCCTTTTCATCACTTTATTATTTGCTTCTAATTCATCTTGATATTTTTTTGTAGCAGCATCTTTACGGGCCACTTGTTTTTTTAACCTGGCAATTTCTTTTTTTAAACGTGCCGCTTCTTCTAAATCGGTTATTTTGTCTTTATTCTGTTTGTTATATTCGGAATCTTCGCCTCTTAAATTATTTATTTCCTTTCTTAAATTCGGGGTAGTACGTTGTGTTTCTACTCTTGGTCTTCCTTCTTCGTCATAGATAATTGTTGGAGTAATAGCAATAATAATTTCAGTTGCCTTTTTTTCTAAACTCCGGCTTTTAAAAATTTCTCCTAAAATTGGAATTTTTGAAAGCAAAGGCACGGATTTTAAAGATTTTATTTCTTCATCTTTTAATAAACCGCCCAATAAGATTGTTTGCCCTGATTTGACTCTAATAGTCGTTTCAGCACTTCTTTCAGATATTTGGGGGGCTTTATTATTACCGCTTTCAACCCAATTAGATATTGTGGAAATATTGGGCTTTATTTTCATTGAAACAATTCCTTTATCTAAATCGTTAATATACGGCTCAACCTCTAATTTAACGCCTACATCCTTATATTCAACGGTTACGTTAGCATCGGCATTGTCTGTGCCGGTACTTGAAGAAGTGAAAACAGGCACTTTATCGCCCATTAAAATAGTTGCCGCTTTGCCGTCAAATGTTGTAATGCTTGGACGTGCCAAAACCTTACCTTTTCCAAAAGTTTCTTCATGTTTGCCGCTAATACTGAACTTAAAACCATCGTGAACAGTACCGGTAGTATGACTCCATGAATTTGTTGTCCACGAAATCCCAACATCACGTGATTTTGAACGGTTAATTTCAATAACTTCTGCTTTAATAGTTACTTGCTGTTGTGCAGTATCTATTTTGCGTATTTGCTGTTTTACTCTGTCCAAAATATTTGAACCACCTAAAACAGTAATGGAATGATTGTCTTTATTTACAACAACATCATCGTCATCTTCCAATAACGGTGCCATCTGTTTTGCCACAGTTTCAGGGTCAGCATGATGTAATTTAAATGTTTCTATGGCGTTCATTGACTTTTGAGGCCCTATAAGGACAGTTTCGCCTTTAATTTCATAGTTAAAGCCATTAGTAATTGACATATAATCTAATGCTTCTTCAAATGTTGCCTTTTCTAAATGTAGGGTAATAGTTCCGCTTAATTCCCCGTTGATAATAATATCTTTATTTGCTTTCATACCTAATGCCCTTAACGCATCCACAATGGGAGTGCCAGGAGCAAAATCAACCTGAAAATTTGCCAAAGCGGAAAAGGGGAGAGAAGTAATTAGCATTGATAAAAATAAAGCAATTAGTTTTTTCATTTTTATTTCCTTTCTATCCAAAGTTTTGTTTCAGGATTATTTGTTAATTCCTGAAAATAATCTTTTACTTTAAGAGAATTATTAACAATTTTTTCTAAAAGAACATTAAACAAGATATTAAAATCAGATTTACTTAACATACAATGAATTTCTTGTTTGTTCTTATCTAATAATGAAGTGCTTGAATTGTCAAAACAAGTGCAACACCTTGGAATAATAAACCTCATACGGAGTCCTGTAATTCAAACATTTACGCGGACGGAGATTCAGTTCATTAAACTTTGACTGGATATATTCTTCTGATAAATATGTAATGTCT
>JAZLGV010000033.1:0-9079 GCA_045616505.1 Candidatus Gastranaerophilaceae bacterium
AGTAGGAACAGCTAAAGTTAGCAATTGTTCATTCATTACTGAAGATTGAGTAGCCAATGTAGTACGTTGTTGGTTAATTTGTTGGCCTTGATATTCTATATCTGATTTTCTGCCTGTTAGCATGCAAAATCTCATTTGTGATGCTGACATACCCATAATTGTGACTCCTTATATACCTTTAAATTTTCCCTTACAAGTTTTATATCGTCACATTTGTTTTGAAACTTTAATTTTTCGGCTTATCTTTGTAACATAAGTTTACATAAGTGTAAAATGTAGTTATAGTAAGAAAAAAATTATTAACATAAAACTTCATTATTTGTTTTTTAAGAGTTTGTTTTTGATAAAATATAACTACAAGGAGAGGACAATGAAATTAGAATATTTATATTCAAAGATACATAGAGCAACTGTTACAGATGCAAATTTAGAGTACGTTGGTTCTATTACTATAGATAAAGATTTAATGAATGCAGCGAAGTTACAAGAATGGCAAAAAGTTGAAATTTTAGATATTAATAACGGTGAAAGATTTCAAACTTATGTTATTACTGGCGAAGCTAATTCCGGTACTATATGTTTGAATGGCGCTGCTGCAAGAAAAGTTCAAAAAGGTGATAAAGTTATTATTATCTCTTATGCTTCTATGACTTTAGAAGAAAGAGAAAACTTTAATCCTGCAATTGTATTTGTTGATGACAACAACAAAATTATTAAAAAATAACACTTAAAACGAGGGATATATGCAATTTGTTCCGTTACATCTTCACACAGAATATTCTCTGTTGGACGGTGCAATAAAAATAAATAAGCTTATAGAATTTGCAATAGAAAATGAAATGCCAGCTATTGCCATAACTGACCACGGCGTTATGTATGGCGATATGGAGTTATATGAACTTGCTACTCGAAATTATCAAAACAAAGTTAAACCTATTTTAGGTTGCGAGTTTTATATGCACGATGGCGAATTGTCAGAAAAAAATGCTGGACACAACCCGTTGTATCACTTGGTTTTGTTAGCAAAAAACAAAACTGGTTATCAAAATCTTATTAAACTTGTTTCCATTGCTCATTGTGAAGGGATGTATTACAAACCAAGAATTAATTTTGAACTTCTACAAAAACATTCAGAAGGCTTAATTTGCCTTTCTGCATGTTTAGGGGGTGAATTACTCCAAACTCTAATGAACGATGGCTACAAAAAGGCTGTAGAGGTCGCAAAAAGATTTAAAGATTTATTTGGAGAAGATTATTATATAGAACTTCAAGACCATGGACTTACAGAGCAAAAGAAAACTAATCCTGACTTAATTAAAATGGCAGAAGAATTAGAAATTGAAATGGTCATCACAAACGACTCTCACTACTTAAAAAGAGAAGATGCAGATGCTCATGACACTTTGCTTTGTATGAATACAAATTCCGATAAAGATGACCCAAATAGATTTCATTTCGAAACAAATGAATTTTATGTAAAAACAGGCGAACAAATGCGTGATGCTTTCAAATGGATGGACGAAAAAACATTTGAAAGATGCGTTGAAAACACATTAAAAATCGCAGAAAAATGTCATTTAGGTTTGGAATTAGGAAAATCACCTTTGCCTAATTACGAAGTTCCAAAAGGACATACAATTGAATCTTATTTGGAATATCAAGTTCAATTAGGTTTGAAAAAGCGATATAGCGAAATTTCAGACAGTTTAAAAGAACGTGTAAATTATGAATTAAAAGTAATTGAAGATATGGGATTTGCCGCATATTTTCTTATCACTTGGGACTTTATTCATTTTGCTAAAACTCACGGCATTCCAGTAGGCCCTGGACGTGGTTCTGCGGCTGGTAGTGTTGTTGCTTATGCCTTAGAAATCACAGACTTAGACCCAATCGAACACAAACTGTTGTTTGAAAGATTCTTAAACCCAGAACGTTTCACAATGCCCGATATTGATATCGACTTTTGTATTGAACGTAGGGGCGAAGTTATCAAATACGTTCAAGAAAAATATGGCGAAGATAAAGTTTGTCAAATCATAACATTTGGTACTTATGCCGCAAAAGCAGCCTTTAAAGGCGTAGCTCGTATTATGAAAGTTCCATTTGCAGAAAGTAACAGAATTGCAGGTTTTATTACAGGTGACACTATTGAAGATTCAATGATTGAAGGTTCTGATTTAAAAAAACTTTATGATGAGGACTTTCAAATAGTTACAAACCCACTTGAAGGCAAATCTGTTGGTGTAAAAAGACTTATTGATATGGCAAAATCAATTGAAGGTTTGAAAAATAACACAGGTACGCACGCTGCAGGTGTTATTATTTCCCATTCACCATTAAATGAGCTTATTCCAATTCAGCCGACAAAAGATGGTGATATTGTTCAAACTGGTTATCCACCTCACTCTGTAACAGAAGTTTTAAGTCTATTAAAAATGGACTTTTTGGGGTTGAGAAACTTAACTACAATCTACAAAACTCTTGCTTCTATTAAAAGTAGAACTGGTGAAGATGTAGATATTAATAATATTCCACTTGATGATAAACAAACTTACGAAATGCTTATGAAAGGTGATACATCAGGTATATTCCAGCTTGAATCTTCTGGTATGCAAAACCTAGTAAAAAGGTTAAAGCCCGACTTATTTGAAGATTTAGGTGCTTTGGTTGCATTATTCCGTCCAGGGCCATTAGAATCTGGTATGGTTGATGAATTCGTAGAAAGAAAACACGGAAGAAAAGAAATCACATACGCTCACCCACTTCTAGAACCTGTTTTAAAAGACACATACGGAACAATTGTTTATCAAGAACAAATCATGCAAGTTTTCCAAGTGTTAGCAGATTACTCACTTGGTCAAGCCGACATGGTTCGCCGTATGATGGGTAAGAAAAAAATTGAAGAAATGCAAAAGCAAAAAGGTATTTTCGTTGAAAATTCTGCTAAACACGGCATGAAAAAAGAAGATGCGATAAAACTTTTCGAACAAATCGAAAGTTTCGCAAAATACTGTTTCAACCGAAGCCACTCTGCTGCTTACGCTTTTGTATCTTATCAAACTGCTTATTTAAAATGCCATTATCCTGTTGAATATTTGGCATGCTTGCTTTCAAGTGTTTCTTCTGACCAAGAAAAAACGCAAGCATATATCGAAGAAGCACAAGCAAAAGGAATTAAAGTTCTTCCACCTGATATCAATAAATCATTTGCAGAATTTTCACCAGACGAAAACAATATTAGATTTGGTTTAGCTTCAATAAAACAAGTCGGTGAAGTTGTAGTTCAAAAAATTATTGAAGAAAGAGAGAAAAACGGCGAATTTAAATCAATTTATGATTTTTGTACTCGTATAGATTCAAAATGTTCTAATAAAAGAGTTCTTGAAGGTTTGATTAAATCGGGTGCTTTTTCAAATATAGAAAAAAGTAGAAAACAACTTTTGAACAATATTGATTATATTTTAGGTCAAGCGGCAAGAGAACAAAAAGAAAAAGAAATTGGACAAGGAAGTTTGTTTGCAATGTTAGGTGAAGAAGCTCCAAGTTTTTCTTTACAAGGTTCTGATGAAGAATTTTTAGATAAAGAAATTCAACAATTTGAAAAAGAATTTTTAGGCTTTTACGTAACAAGTCACCCTCTATCAAGTATCAGAAAGCATTTACCTTTCTTGATGACGCATAAGATTTCTGAATTAAATGAATTACCAACAGACAAAATGGTTACTATTTGTGGGTTGATTACTGCTGTTCGCCAAATTCCGACTAAAAAAGATCCTACAAAATTTATTAGAATAATGACAATTGAAGATTTGACCGGAAAAATTGAAGTTGTATATTTTGACCCAACTTTGAGAAGAAAAAGAAAAGATGACCAAACTGTTGAAACAAACTATTTGCCTTATTTAGAGCAAGAAAAGAAAGTTATAATTTCAGGTAAGATTTCAAGACGTGATGAAAATAGTTTGAGTATAATCATTGAAACAGTTAAACCAGTTGAAAATTCAAATATTTATACAATTGAATTATTAAAAGAAATATCTTACGAAAGATTAGTTGCACTAAAAGATATTTTGTATAAATACAGAGGCTCTGACCCTGTTGTTATTAAAGTTTCTTCTGATGATGTACCTGTAAAAATTTTGACTTCATCAATATTTTGGGTAAATTCATGCAATGATTTAACAAATTCTATACTCAAATTTATGCCAAAAGAAGTTAATATTTCAGTAACCTCAATGGATAGCAGCAATGATAACGATGATGAAGAACAAAAAGAACCAGTTGAAGCATAAAAATTTCTCAATAAAAAAGTCCCAATTAAGGGACTTTTTATTTTTATTTTAAAACTTTATTAGTTTTCAACATATTCTCTAAGACGTTTGCTTCTGTTTGGATGTCTTAGTTTTCTTAAAGCTTTTGCTTCAATTTGTCTGATACGTTCACGAGTAACACCGAATAGTTGTCCAACTTCTTCTAATGTTCTTTGACGACCATCATCCATACCAAAACGAAGTCTTAAAACATCTCTTTCACGTGGAGATAAAGTGCAAAGAACTTCTGCTAAGTCTTCTCTTAAAAGTTCAGAAGCAACTGTTTTTACAGGAGCATCAGCTTCTTTATCTTCAATAAAATCGCCTAATCTTGAATCTTCTTCTTTACCAATTGGAGTTTCTAATGATAAAGGTTCTTGAGCAATTTTAATGATTTCACGCAATTTAGAAATGCTTACGCCCATTTCAACTGCTAATTCATCTTCAGTTGGTTTTCTAGAAAGTTCTTGAGCAAGTCTTCTTGTTACTTTTTTCAATTTGTTGATAGTTTCAACCATGTGAACAGGAATTCTGATTGTTCTAGCTTGATCAGCAATTGCTCTAGTGATAGCTTGTCTAATCCACCAAGTTGCATAAGTTGAGAATTTGAAACCTCTTTCATGGTCAAATTTTTCTGCTGCACGGATTAAACCTAAGTTACCTTCTTGAATTAAGTCTAAGAATAACATTCCACGACCAACATATTTTTTAGCGATACTTACAACCAAACGTAAGTTAGCTTGAACAAGTTTACGTTTCGCAATAGCACCTGAAGTACCACCTTGAATAATTTTTCTTGCTAATTCTATTTCTTCATTAGCAGAAAGAAGTTTAATACGACCGATTTCACGCAAATATAAACGAACAGGGTCATCTACTGCAACACCTTTTGGCAATTCAACATCCATAACAGTTGAATCTATGTCTGCGTTATCCATCATATAAACATCATTACTTCTTTTTGAAGAAACGATATCTTCTATATTGTCTGTACCTAGCTCCATGTGCATAAATGAAGCATCGATGTCGCTATCTAAACTTTCATTATCTTTTGAATCGTTTAATAAATCTAATGATTCATCTTCTTCCATAATACTTGTAACTGAACTACCTTGTTGTCTTTTTTTTCTCATTTACTAATCTCCAGTTGTTTTCTTAAGTTTTTCTAGTTTTTCTCTAAGCTGCAATTGAAATTTTAGGGCTTCTGTATCGTTATCATTAACATTTTTATATTGTATTCTTAATTTTTTATTTTCTTCCGCTAAATGAAAATCATCTATTCTTTTTGATAATTCGTCTATTGTCGCGATAAAATCTTTTTTGTTTAAATTATTAAATGCTTCCGATATACATACTAAATCTGTTACTATAGCCTTCTTTTCTTCGTCACTTGCAAACTTAACATATAGTGCTTCCGTTAAGACTTTTACATTATTTACACTAAATATTAATTTGTCAATTGTATTTTTAACAATTATTAAGTTTTCATCTGTAAAATTTATATTTTCCAATTTTTCGTTTATTTCTTGGAAATTTAAAGGTTTTACATTTACTAAATATAAGCTCAATAAATTTTTTTGCGCTTTTTCGATGATATTTGAAGATTTTGTTACAATTCTTTTAACATTATTTTCTTCAATTTTTGGTGAAAAAGCAGTAGAATTAATACTTTTAGAGATTTCTGACGTAAGAGCCTTTTCATCAATTTTAAGTGTAGAAGATACGACTTTTATATATTCACTTCTTACAATTTTATTATTTATTTCTTTTAAAATAGGTATTAATTCTTTTACAACTTTAACTTTTTCAACAGGAGATGTTGCATCTTTGTTATTTTTTAAAACTTGATTAATCTGAAAATCAAGTAACAATGGTGCTTTTTCTAAATATTTTAAATATTCATCAGCACCTACACTTCTAACAAATTCATCGGGATCTTTACCTTCTGGAGGAGTAATAACTCTTATTTCACATGCGTATTTATCGTTTGAAGTTTCTGTAAAACTTTCATCGAATTGTTTTATGTCGCCAAGCCCTTCAAAAGCTTCTTTAATTAAAGCCCCACCTCTATTAGCCGCTTTTAAACCAGCTGCATCTGTATCAAATGACAAGAATATTTTTCTTGATTTTGTATATCTAGACATCAATTTGATGTGGTCAGAAGTTAAAGAAGTACCACAAGATGCAACGCAATTTTTTATACCATGTGCTTGCGAAGATATTACATCAAAATAACCTTCCATAATAATAACGCTATCAAGTTCTTTTACACTATCTTTAGCGAAATATAAGCCATATAAAAGTTTACTCTTGTTATAAATTAGAGAATCAGAAGAGTTTAAATATTTAGGTTTTTGACCTTCTTCTAATGCTCTAGCGCCGAAAGCAACTACATTTCCATTTTCGTCATGTATAGGAATAATAATTCTATTTCTAAATCTATCAACATATTCTCCAGAAGATGCTTTTAAAATCAAACCAGCTTTTTCTAAAACATCATCTGAATAATTTTCTTTCAATTTTTTATATAATTTTGAAGGCTCTTTAGGTGCAAGTCCTAAAGAATAAGTTTTAATAATATTTTCATCTATTCCACGATTGGTAAGATAATCAAGTGCAACTTTTGAAGCTGATGAAGAAAATAGGTTATGAGTATAAAATTCACTTGCTTCTTCGCATGCTTTTAACATGCTGTCTTTTATGCTTTTATCAGGAGATTTTGAATATGTATTTGGTAATTCAACTCCATATTCTTGAGCCAGTTCTTTAATTAATTCACTAAACTCTAAACCTCTTGTTTTCATCAAATATGTTAAGGCATCGCCACCTTCTCCACAACCAAAGCATTTGAAAATGCCTTTTGATGGATTTACAGAAAATGATGGAGTTTTTTCTTTATGAAAAGGACACAATCCCCAATAATTGTTACCAGTTTTTTTTAAGATAACATCTTTTGAGATTATTTCTAATATATCAAGTTTGTCTTTAATTTGAGAAACAGCTTCCTCAAAAGTTATATTACTCATAAAGAATACTCCCTAACATAATTTTAACATTAAAATTTATGCAGGAACAAATATTCCAATTTATTTAAACAACTTGTAACTAAAACCGATAATAGAGTGTGCTGCTTCAATATTTTCGTCAATAAAATAATCAGAAATACAAATATCTTTATCAGTCAAAACTTTGTCAAAAGATACTCTCAAATATATTGGAAAAGATTTTGGATAAGTCCCTGACAATAATTCTCTATGGTCATTTAATTTAACTCTATGTTGAAATTTTTTGAAAGCATAAGAATATTCGCTAGAACTAAAATCTCCGACCAAAATTAAATCTTCAGTATTTAATGTTTTTATATAACTTGCTAAATTATTAAAGATTAAATTTCTTAGATAAATATTTTCTTTAGAAATGTATTTTGGCATTTTTAATGTAATAAAAGTAACTCCATTATATAATTTAACCCTTAAAACTGGTAAAGCATTGTTTGAAAGTAAAATTGCAGATTTTTCTTTGAAAGGATTTTTTGAATATATTGCAAGTCCTTCGTTATTTGAATTCAAATAAGAATATTTATATTTATACAATTTTTTTAATGTAGGGAGTTTTTCATCAAACTCATCAGAATAATTTTCTACAATAAACATATCAGGTTGTTTTTGGCTTATATTAAACAACACAGTTTGATAACCTTCAAAATTCTTATGAATATTAAAAACTAAACAACTTGATTTAACAGAATAAACTTTGTAATTATTTCTAGAATACCCAAATTCGTAAGGTATTTGAATTGCATTTGTATAAACAACATCGAATAAATTTAAAATCAATGCTAATAAACTAAACATAATATACTGTTTAACGAACTTTTTATTATGGTTTATATAAAACAATGGGGAGATAAAAATACCAAGCGATAAAACGCAATATAGCACCCTATAATGCGAAATAATATCAAAAATGTAATGATACTTTGAAAAATAAGCACAAAAAGAAAGCACAAATAACACAAATAAAGCTGTGAAATATGTACATTCAATTAGATTTTTTTTTGTTTTAGATAATTTCATAAAATAAAACCTTTTATACTATTATCATAATACCAGTAATAAAATTAAAAGGCTTATTTTAAACAATTTTAATAATCAGACATTTTTTCAAAATGTATAATATAAACATATTCTGGACTTTTATAATGATATGTTTTTAATATTTTAAAATGTTTATTATTGTCTTTAAAAAATTTAGGGGCTGATGAATCAAAATGAGGATGTAAAGCAATAAACATATTAAAAAACCAATAATCACCTTTAGGATATTTTTTTAATTCTACTGAAAGAAAATCATAATAATTTCCATAAATATGCTTCATAAATAATAATTTATTTTCATCATTATTATAATTATAAATAGCCTTTAAATAGTATTCTTCAGCTTTAAAAATAGGGACGATAATTATTTTATTTAAAGGAATATTATTTTGTTTTGCAAATTCAACTATTTCTCTTGTAGCTTCTTGTTCAAAAACTTGCTCATTTGCTGGTTGGTTTATTTTTAATACAAATAAAATACTAAAAATTATAATCAATATTATTTTAAGTGCATTAATAATTTTTTTATTCATATACTTAACAAAATATGTTATTTGACAATACAAAATTATAAACATTGGAAGTAAAAAAAGAAATAATCTTTTGCAAAAAGGATATTTATGCATAAAACTAGCAATAATCAAAAGTAGTATTGGGGTTAATATAAAAAAT
>JAZLGV010000034.1:0-25145 GCA_045616505.1 Candidatus Gastranaerophilaceae bacterium
ATAAAATATTTTCAAAATTATTGTTCTCAATAAGCTTTTTTAAAAATCTATATCTTTGTTTTAGTAATTCATTACGATAATCATATTTTTCATCCTCGATTTCATTATCAATTTCATAATCTAAACAAGCGTCATTAGAGAATAATCTTATATAAAAATACGCAATATTTTGAGGTTTTAACAAAGATAACACTCTTTTAATTTTTTCTATTTTTGCAGATTTCATTGCCCAATCAGTATATGAATATTTTATATGTTTATTCATTAAGGTTTTTAATTTATTCCATAATTTATATTTTTTATCATCCGATGAACTAATTATTACTTTTTCTGATAAATATTTCATAGTATTATCAAATAATTTATCAGGAATTTTAGTTAAAATGTCTAAAATTTTAATTAATTTATCTATATTACCTTTTGCTTGTTCGATAAGGAAATTAGAATAGAAATAAGATAACTCATAATATTCAGAATTTGAAATTTTGTAAGTCCAATCCTTTTTAATATTATTTCTATATTTTGGTTTTGTTGTCCCAAATGCGCATTGATGTGCTTCTGGTAAAATATCAACTAAAACTTCCCATGCAATAATAGGATATTCTTTATTTAAATTTTGAACTGCAATTTTTTGTTTTTCTATTGTTGCTAATGTTTGAATATGCCATGGCAACAAAATTTCTTTAATTGAATTTATTGGACGATTTCCAAAATTTCCACCCTTATCAATATTTGACAAATATCCCAATAACATTATTACATCACACAAATAATCTTCATCCCAAGCTAATATTTCTAAAGCTCGCAAAATCCCAATAATATAATTTTGCGTTGTTAATATATCACCTTCTTGTGCAAATAAATTTTCAAATGTTTCTTCTTCTGTTTTATTAACTATTGCAAGAAATTCTTTTGGATTCGCTTCTGCAAAAAACGATAAATAATTATTCAAACTAGCCCATACTTGCCAATTTGAAACATTAAAAATATCTCTTAATATTTTAATAATACTATTACTTATTTTATTATTTGAACAATGATTAATTTCCTCTTTAAAAGTTCCTAAAATAGCCATTGTATCAGCTATTCCTGATTTTAGTGTAGAGGAATATTTACAACCTTTACCCAATATACTTGCGCAATATCTTTGTTCTTTATCCAATTCAAATTGAGTATCTATTTCACTAAATACAGTTATTGCAACGTTTGAAAACATATCTATATATTCATCAAATATAGAAGATTTTATATTATCCAATAATTCACGTTTATTTTTTATTGACCAAATTCCATTATGCAAAGAAATAGGAGCATTTTCTTTTTGAATAATTTTTCTTAATTTATTTATCCACTCATTATAATCACAACATAAATATTTTTTTATTAATTCTACATCATTGGTATTGTTCTCATTAAAATTGTCTAATAAAAATAATAACGCTATTTCTGAAATATATTCATTTACAATATCATAAGAAATAGTAATCGGATTTTTTTCTAAAGAAAAATTATTATTAAAATATGATTTTATTGTTTCTGGTATTTCTTCAATTTTTATACTTCCGGCATTTTCATTAACATTTGAAGTATACTTTCCAATTTGACACCAAATAGAATGAGCATTATTTTGAGAATTCATTTCCATTATTGTATAAAGAAATGAAAAACAAACACCTTGTATATGCAAATCATAAACTAAAACATTAAAACATTTAAAAAATTTCCAAATATCTTCTTTTTCAATTTCTTCATTCTTATTTGCACGTGTTAAAACTTTTACAAATGTATCAAATTTTTTTCTTGTTTGATCAGATGTAAAATTTGCTTTGGAAATTCTATCATAAAAATCATCAGCACTATTTGCATGTATTGCTTGACCTAATATAGAATATATTGATTTATCATTTGCATTTAAAAAACTGGTAATTAAAGCTAACTTATCACGTTGTGGATTAAATAGCTCTGAATTTTTAAAATCATTCCAAGCTGCATTCATTACATCAAGAAATTCATTGTTACTTTCAGTAAACGCAACATTTAACTTAATCTGAACTAACATTTTATGTTCTTTCATATCAAATTGATTAGTAGCATAAACCAACAAATCATCAAGATGATAACCTAATCTCTTTGTTTGAAATTCTAATCTTGAAATTTTGGCATTATTACCTAATGGACTAAAAATACCACGCGATAACATAAGAACAACAAAAGAACTTTGAACTTCATTCTCAAAAATAACACCAGCACCGCCAGTTGATTTTGGATTACTTAATTTTTTTAACTCAAGATTTTCTTTCATTTAATACCTTTTCAAAAAAATATTTTTTACTTTCTTAATTCATTATACAAATCATCAAGTAATAATTTTTTGATAAATTGCAATTTTTCATTATCCTCAAATAGGGATTTAAAGAAACTATCATTTTCTTCATATCTATTCATTGCAACATCATTAAATTGTTTTTCATAAAGAGTTTTAAATGCTGTTTTATCACCGTCCTTAGCAGAATTTACGATTTTTTCATCTTTCATCATATCCGCTTTTAATTGAGCAAGAACTTTATCTTGTTCTGTAAATTTTGTACTAAATTTTTTATTAAATTTATCAATAATTTCTGATAACGTATTTTTTTCTTTATCATTACCAGTAGAAGTTCCATCAACAGGCGAAACTGATCCTTCTTCATCTTTTAAGGTAATTGAACCATCACTTGTTTTTTGTAATTTATAATATTCAAGTAATAATGCATCATTTAAATTGATTTTTTCAGAGTTATCTCTTGGTAATAATTTTGTAAAATATTTTGCATAAACATAAAATTTCTGCATATCTTTATCAAACATTCTACAAACTTGGATTACAAAAGCATAAGTTCTTATAAAATTATAAATTTTTGATTTAAATTCGTCTTTTTTCTTATCTTCTAAAACTTCAAACCTTTCTGTTGCAGGTTTTAAAATTGGAGATAAAGTTTCTAAAGTTGGAATTCCTTTTTGATAGAATTTTTTAGAAAACGCTTCTATTTCTGCTTGATGATAAACAGAAAAATCATCTAACTCTCGTTTTAATTGATATACCAAATTCGGATCAGTTTCATTTTTCAAAACTGTTGCCTCATAATAAGGTTGGAATGATTTTTGAATATCTTCGTGAGTATTCACAAAATCTAAAACAAAAGTATCTTCTTTGCCTCTTGTTGTACGATTCAATCTTGAAAGTGTTTGAACGGCTTTTACCCCATTTAATTTTTTATCTACAAACATTGTATGTAATAATGGTTCATCAAAACCTGTTTGGTACTTTTCTGCAACAATTAGCATATTAAAATCATCATGAAAATATTTTTTTAATTGAGTTTCTTTAATATTATTTATGCTTTCTTCTGTATAATCAGTTTTTGTATCAGAATCCGTAACAGTACCTGAAAAAGCAACTAAAACTTTTAAATCATTATATTTATGTTCTTCAATATATCTTTTAAATTCAAGTAAATATCTGACTGCATGAAGTCTTGATGCAGTAACAACCATTGCCTTTGCTTTACCATCTATTTTTTTCTTAGTTATATCTCTAAAATGTTCAATAATAATTGCTGTTTTTTGTGCAATATTATGAGGATGTAAACTTTCAAATCTTGAAACCGCTTTTGCTCCTTTCACTTTATCATATTCAGGATCGCCTTCAATTTTTTTAGCTATTTTGTAATATTGTTTATAAGTTGTATAATTTTGCAATACATCTAAAATAAAACCTTCTTCTATTGCTTGTTTCATTGAATAAATATGAAAAGCTCTAAAAGTTCCGTTTTCTTGACGTTCTCCAAATATTTGTAATGTTTTACTTTTTGGAGTAGCTGTAAAAGCAAAAAATGATAAATTACTATGCTGTCCGTGAGAAGATAATTCTTTTACTAAATTATCTTCAAAATCATCTGTTTTACCCTCTTCTTCAGCTTCGTCTTTTGCATATTGTTCTAAAATTTCTTCTGTATCACTTAACGCTACTTTTAATTTTTTAGCAGATGCACCACTTTGAGAGGAATGAGCTTCATCAATAATAATGGCATATCTTTTACCTGTTGATTCAACATCTTGATATATATAAGGAAATTTTTGAAGTGTTGTTATAATAATTTTTGCACCATCATTAAGAGCGTTCTTCAAGCCTTCAGAACCATCTTTAACAGGTCTTACAACTCCGTCAACGTGATCAAATTGATAAATTGTATCTTGTAATTGACTATCCAAAATTTTTCTATCGGTAACAACAATTACAGAATTAAAAATCACTTCATCTTTATCATTATGCAAACTTTGTAATCTGTGAGCCAACCACGCAATAGAATTACTTTTACCACTGCCAGCACTGTGTTGGATTAAATAATTTTTGCCACTTCCATTGGTTTTAACATCTGTTAAAAGTTTAGTTACTACATCTAATTGATGATAACGAGGGAAAATCATAGTTTCTTTTTTACTTGTCGTTTTACCATCTTTATCTTTTATTTCCTCAACTTGTAAGTGCATATACTTTTGCAAAATTTCCATTAATGCATCTTTTGTCAAAACTCGTTTCCATAAATAAGCCGTTAAGTAATCATCTTCTATGGCAGGATTACCTTTACCACCAACATTTCCAGCACCGTTAGAACCTTGGTTAAATGGTAAAAAGTATGTTGAAGCTCCTGCAAGTCTTGTTGTCATATAAACTTCGAACAAATCAACGGCGAAATGCACCAACACTCTTTGCTTAAATTCAAAGAGTTTATCTTTAGTTGCACGATCAAATTTATATTGTTTTATTGCGTTGTTTACATCTTGTCCAGTAAATTGATTCTTCAATTCCATTGATACAACAGGAATACCGTTTAGCAATAACACAATATCAATACTTCTTTCGTCAAACAATGAAAACTTCATTTGTCTTGTGCAATGCAAAATATTTTGGTTATATTTTTCAACAGTATCTGGGTTTAATGTAGTTTCGGGTTTAAAATAACATACAGAAAATTTTACCCCTCTATCTTTAAAACCGTGTCTTAAAACTTGTAAAAGATTAGTTGCGGCAACTTCATCTTGAAATCTTTTTAATAAAGCACTTTCAGGATCTATTGGATAATTTTTACAATGTTTTTCCCATTCTTTTGGTTGAGTAGTTTGAATAAATTTTAACAACGTTTCTTTATCAAGAGCGGTTGCTCTGTCCAGATTTTCAGGATTACCTTTAACATAACCGCCACTGGTTATCAAGTAATTTTCAATAGCTTCTTCAAAATTCTTTTCTTTTAACATTGCATCTGACATATTATTTATCCTTTTAAATTTTTAATATCTTCTTTTTGTTGTTTGCTAAATATCATATAACCTGAAGCTGTATAAGAATACGGTTTTAATTTATTTTGCTGTACCCAATATCTTATTGTAGAAACAGGTAAATTAACAAATTTAGCAAATTTAGCTATTGTCAATAAATCATTTTGAGAAACATCTTCTTTTGATGTATCCAACAAATCCACAACCGTTTTCATAGAGCGAAGTAGGATTTTTTCCATATATTTAACATAAGCAGTATCATCAGCACTTAACTGTGCTTTTTCAATAGCATCTAAATATCTTTTTCTATCAGTTTTTCTTATTATAATCGGAGCATAACCGGCTTTTAACAATATCAAATTCATCAATAATCTTGCACACCTACCATTACCATCAACAAAAGGGTGAATAGAAACGAATTTTAAGTGTGCAAGTATAGCTGTAACAGGATTTGTCATATCTTGTGTGCTTAACCACTTACAAAAATCAGTCATAAGCAATGGTACTTTCACAGGGTTTGGCAAAACAACCCTTGAACCAGATATTCTAACCATACAATCTCTGTAAAATCCTGCGTTAATATCATCAATTCCATTTAAAATTATTTTATGAATATTTAAAATTTCATTTTCATTAATTGGTAAATCTTCTTTAACTATTTGAACAACTCTCTCAAAAGCTTTTGCATGATTAACAGCTTCTTGATAATAAACAAAGGGTTTAGCCGAAGAAGTTAAATGTTCTTCAATAACAAGTTCTGTTTCTTTTTTAGTAAGAGTATTACCCTCAATAGCATTAGAAGTGTATGCTAATTCAGATTTTAGCCACTTGTACAAAACCATTTTGTTATTTTTATTTTTCAATGATTCTTTTAAAATTTTTTTAGTTAATGTAATTTCATCAAACATAATTTATTCCTAACTTCACACTTTATAGTTACGATATTTTAAAAGTATAAACTATAAAGTGCTTTTTGACAAGATGTGCGAACTTTTTGTTCTTCAAATAGCTTTATTGAGGTTTTGTTGGGCATTATGCTACCTTTCTTTTACCTGTAACACATTCGTATATAAGGGATTTTTTGTACTCGGTCATTTTTTCAATGACGGCTTCTTTATCCACTATTGCGTTATCAATATCAGCACATTTTTTGTCTAAATAGTCGGCTATAGCTTGTTGTTCTTGTTTGTTATCAGAGTAAACTATTTTAAGATTTCCCAAAATGTCTAATCCAATATTTGATTGTGTATTAGAATTACAAGCCTGTTCAGTATCTATTAAAAAAGTTTTTGATTTAAAATAGTAATAAAGTAGTTTTCCAATAATATCTTTAGGACGAATTGTTAAACAAGAATAAGAAACCAAAAAATCTTTATCAATATCCACATATGATACAGTTCCAATAGTCGCATATCTTGCCATTATAATATCATTTTTTTGTGGATGTATTTTTTTTGACAACTCCTGATAATCTGTATCTGAAATTTGTTTGCATTTTTCAAACTCAGCATGACTAATATAATCTTTTAAGTCACCTGTCATTAAATAAGGGAAACCATTTTCAACTGAATTTGGCATATAATGATCAATGTCAGCTATTTTTTCTACTGATTTTTTAATTTTACATACTTCCCAATGTTGGGGGATTTTGCCTATCCATTCAATACCGCTGTCTTTGAGTGGGACGGATTTGTCCAAACCTTTTGTTACTGCTTCAGTTATAACGGATTGTTTGTACTCTTTTAATTTTTCAATAACTTTCTTTTCCGTTTCAATAACTTCATCAATCTTCCCACACTTTTTATCTAAATACTCAGCTATGGCTTGTTGCTCAATACTTGATATATATGGTACTTTATAATCGAGAATATTTCCCATTGAAATATTGGGTTGAGCAGAACCTGCCGAAAGTAAATCTATATATTGCAAGAAAGAACTATTATCTAAGCAATACTTGATAAAATTATTTGCTTTATTTCGTATAATACCAACTCGTTGATTTATATAAGCATTTTTGTTTTCAACTATAACTGCTATTTTACCAGTCGTTGCACCACTCATAGCAATGACTATATCATTTTTTTGTGGTCTATAAGTGGCTAATATTTCATTATAATCTGCTTTTAGACAAGATTCATAATTTACTTTATTTTGTTGAATATCACCTATTCTTATAACAGGTACTTCTCCATCAATGTCTAATTTATTGCTATCAAAAGCATAGCCATTAATAAAAAGGCTTGTCCAAGCCAATTTAGCGATTTTCCATTCTTCTGGAATCTTTCCTATCCAGTCAATACTTGAGTCTTTATATTTATCGTATGTTTTTATATTATTTTTCATTTGCATCGTTACTCATAGTCTCTATTTGATTAAAAAGTTTTAATTGTGTACATTTATCACTTTTTTTATTCTTTTTTGACATTATTTTAAAAATATTAAATGGATTAAGAAGAGAAAGTAAAATACCCAAAACAATTACAAATAAGAAGAATTTAGGCAAAAACCATTTTTTTATTTTTCTTCTAATCCAATGAGGAGTAATAAATTTAATAATAGCAAAAATTAAAATCTTTATTAAATCATATATATTTAAAGAATTTACTGCTGGAGTAAAATATGGAAATAGTAGCGCTGAAATAATACTTAAACAAGAAAAAAACACTTTTACGTTTTCCCATAGTTCTTTAAGCGTAGATTTTTCCATTGGTTTTAATTTATCAAATTGAGAATTTAAATTTTTAAAAGCCTCTTGTAATAACTTATAATCATCCTCTTTAAATATATAATAATTCTTTTCTAAAATTAATAATATTTCATTAATACAATTTTTATATGTATTTTTTTTATCAACATTTTTATCATCACTTACAAATGTTTCAATTACTAATTTTCCTATTTTTTGTAATGGAATATCAAAATTTTGATATCTATTTTGCCTAACATTGAAAGCTTCAAGACTTTTATTAACCAACCACTGCTGATATGCAATATATGCCATAAAAATAGTAATTAAAAAAGGCAAAAATGTTCCTAAAGCTTTTATCAAATATTCATAATTTTTACAATTTTCATTTATGAATTGAAGCATTATACATTACTCCCGTTTGATAAGTCTACAATAATTTGTTTTATACAAGCAAAAACACGTACATATATAATTATTGCACCCTTGACTTGCACGTTACTCACAGAATATTTCCTCCAATGCTCCATCCAAAGAGTTTTCAAGCTCTCTTATCTCTGCCATAATTTCAACAGATTCCCTCGGTGGCACATATTTATAAAAATATCTTGTAAACGGTATTTCATAACCGACTTTTGTTTTCTTTTCGTCAATCCACGCATCCGGAGCGTAAGGCAACACTTCTCTTTCAAAATAAGTTTGTATATCTTCTTTTAAAGGAATGTTTTCAGTATCTCTCAAATTTGTATCTGTAACAGGTTTGCCTGATTTTTTAATAATATTACCTTGCGCATCTCTTTGAGGTCGTTCTACAATAATTTTGTTATAACCAAAATCTTCTGTATCAAAAATTTTGCTAATTTCAGTTTCTTTAAAATCTGCATAAAGATTAGTTATTTCATCAATATAATGTTTTGGAATATCATTACGCTTGTTCCCTAAAGATTTTCTTCTTTTTTCATACAAACCATTGGCATTGATAAGTTGAACTTTTCCTTTTCTTTTCTCTTCTTTACGGTTATTTAAAACCCAAATATAAGTTGCAATACCAGTGTTATAGAAAATATCATTAGGTAAACCGATAATAGCTTCTAACAAGTCATTTTCTAAAATATGTCTTCTTATTTCGGAAGTTCCCGAACCTGCATCACCGGTAAACAATGGAGAACCGTTGTGAATAATAGCTACTTTACTTCCACCTTGAAAAGGTTCTTTCATTTTATGAATAGCAGTAAGCAAAAATAACATTTGTCCATCGCCGACAGCAGGAAGCCCAACACCAAATCTTCCACCTGCGCCTAATTTTGCTTCTGCTTCAACAGCAGTTTTGTCATTTTTCCACTCTCTTCCAAACGGAGGATTTGAAAGAATATAATCAAATTTTTCATCCTTGAATTCATCGCCAGACAAAGTATTTCCATTTCTTATTTTGTCTGCATCATTACCTTTGATAAGCATATCGGCTTTGCAAATAGCAAAAGTTTCATCATTAATTTCTTGCCCGAATGGCAAAAGTGTCGCAGCGTTGTTCATTTTTTTTAAATAATCTTCCGCAACAGATAACATTCCGCCAGTACCACAAGCAGGGTCATAAATTGTTTTTGCAACATTGCCAGTCAAAATCTCATTATCATTGCAAAAAAGAATGTTTACCATAAGTTCAATAACTTCTCTTGGAGTATAGTGTTGCCCTGCATCTTCGTTATGAGCTTCTGAAAATCTTCTGATAATTTCTTCAAAAATATAACCCATTTCAAGGTTAGAAATTTTATCCGGATGTAAGTCCGCTTTTGGAGTTGTAAATTCTTGAATAACAATATAAAGCAAATTTTTATCTGCCATAGTTTGTATTTCTTGATCAAACTTAAATTTATCAATAATTTGTCTTACGTTTTCTGAAAAGCCATTTAAATAATTTCTAAAATTAGCTTCTATATTACTTGAATCATCAAGCAACGTTTCAAAAGTATACTTACTTGTATTATAAAATTCATAACCTGAAGCCTTTTTTAAAAAATTATCACGCATCGGCATATCAGCAGCCATACTATTATGTTTTTCAAGTACGATTTGCTTTGTTTTTGACAAAATACAATCAAAACGTCTTATAACGGTTAATGGTAATATAACTTTTCCGTATTCATGAGGCTTATAAACCCCTGTTAATTTATCTGCGATGGCCCAAATTAAATTTGCTTTTTCGTTTACATTTGCTGTTAAAGTCATAATCTTTTTATACCCCTTTATTATTCTATCATGGCTTAATTATTTATCTCAAGGTATTTTACGAATTGTTATCAGTGCAAAAAGTACTAATACTTTTTATAGTACACGATATTAACATTATACACATGGCAACTTGTCAAAAACGGACATTAGTTATGAAACTGTTTATTTCACATTCAGTTTCATAAATTTTACTATTTTTTATACGGAAGTTTTGTTAGGGAAGTTGAGGAAGCAAAAAGATAAAAGCAACCTCAAACACTCTCAAATTCTGCTTTTGCAAGACACTTTTTCACAAACTGCAAGACAATTTACAAAATTATTGTTCATTATTAATAACCATTTTTCAAGCACATTTTTAACGTGAGTTAAAAACGAACCAATAACAAAATTAAATATTTTAAGTAAATCTTGATTTAAATCGTAAATGTTACTAATTAATACTCAATTTGATAGTTAATATCAGTTGATTTGAGGATTATATCTAAGAAAAATTATATTGAGTTGAAATTTCGCCATTAGGTAATTCAAAAACAATTTTTCCATTTATGCAATAAACATTAGGAATACCATTTTTTCTATTATTTTCTTGAGCTTTTTTTATGGCTCTGTTACCTAAATTTAATATTTTTTCTGAAATTTCTGTCATTATTCAAAATCCTTTATAAATTCATTATATAAGTTTTCACTAAAAATTTTTACTATTCCATTTAGTGATTGTGCAACTAAGACATACTCAGATGTTCCATTATAAAAAATATTCCATTCGTCTACAATATCTTTATAAATATTGATGATATATTAAATTAATAAGCAAATCTATTTAAACCATATCAAGTAAGAATCCAAATATACCCATTTTTCACACCACAATAGTTTATTATTAAAATATTACTTAAAATACAAAAAACAGGAAAATATGTTATTTAAATTATTAAAAATATTTATAGGTAAAATTTTATTTTGTGTCCATATATGACATGGTACCGTTTTATAATAAATAAAAAAAGAGGTGTAATATTATGAACTATGGAAAATTAAAAATTTATAAACTTGACGAAAAAGTTATATCTTATGATGTCGAAATACCTGAAACAAATCAAGAATTTTATGTTGGATTGTCATATAAAGATTCGATTCCTAATAAAACAGGTATGTTATATAGTTACTTAAACTCATATCCATATAAAGCAAGTATGTATACTCCTGATACCAAAATGCCAGTAGATTTTATTTTTATGGACAATGTTGGAACAATAATAAAAATACATAAGAATGCAAAACCGTTATCTAAAGAAACAACATCATGTTATTCAGTTGGTGCGGTATTAGAAGTTAATGCAGGAGATTGTGAAAAATACGGAATTCAACTAGGAGATATAGCCCCAATACCTTTAAAAACTGATAATAAAATGTTTCTTCCTCTTGAAATCAAAAATTTAAAGTATAAAAAATTAGGAAATACCATATATGCAAACACTAATAATGGAAAATACTATATGTATAGTTATAAGTCACATTGTTGGTATAATGTAGATAATAATTTTAAAGAACGATTTAAAGAAATTAATCTAATTTTAAAAAATTTTCTTAAAGAAGAAAATTTAAATGAAAAAGAAGCAAATGAATTTGCAATAAATTATGATAAAGAATTACTACTTGATTATAGGAAATATCAAAAAAGATATTATCAAAACGAGAAATATCTGATTTATGAATATACACCTGAAACGGGTAGTTTTAGATATTACAAATTTAAATCAGGTTGGGACGGATGGGAACACCGTCAGATAAATAACAATAAATTCAACGAAATGAAAGAAACCTCACAAATTCTTACCAAAGAAAATGTTGATAAATTGATAATAAAAGTTGAAAAAGAATTTCAAGAAGAGAAAATAAATAAAATTAATTATGAAAACTTTGAAAAATATAGAAATCTTATATGTGGAATGTTTTCATATTGTCATTGTTATTACAAAGAAAATAACTCTCAAGGCTGGTTACATTCATATATGGATGGAAACAAAGAAATTTGCGAGAATAGACTTGAAAGATTAAAAAAGAATAATATAATTTATGATTACAAAATATATGGTGGAAATCATGCAGTATGGCAATACCAAAAAGAACTTTCTCCAACTTTACCCTCTGCAGAAACTATACATATGTGTTCTAATTGGATAATCATGCCTGATGAGAACAAAATGTACCTTGAGGATGAAATTGTAAAAGAACCTGCAAATAAAGTAAAAGAAACAAAAAATTTGACACTGTCTTTTAGACAAACATCTTGGATTTCATTTGATCCTTCGGATTTTGAAAAAGAAAATGATATCAGCAGTGATGCATCTTTTTCTATAAAAACGGATTACCAAAAAATTGGTCAATATAATGTTATAACTGACAATTTAATCAAAGATATCCAAAAATTTATAAAAAATTTGGATAAAAACAATTTTGCAGCTTTACACAACGAAGAATATACATACTTTAAATTGCTAGCATGGAAACATGACGACAAAATTAGGTTCATAATGCAAGATTACAATGATTACAACGTAAAAACACAAATTGATACAATTGTTAAAAAAGAAATTTTACTAGAAAGTCTAAAAAAACTAGAAAAATCTTTTAAAAGATTACACGAAAAAAATCTAAAAACATACAAACAAATATATGGAACTTGCGAAAAAATATCATATACTCAACCAAAACCCAAAAAAGATTGGGTAGCCCTTCAAGATGTAAATGGAAAATCATTTTGGATGATAAAAGGAGTGTATGATAATCCTGAATATATAGGAGAAGATGACTTTAAAAACAAGTGTAAAAAACTAAATAAATATTATAAAAAATGGAAAAAACTTATAAGAGAATTACGTGATAAAAAGTTTAAACCTGATTATATAGTATCACAGGCAGATATAGATTTCTTTTATAATGAAACATACTTTCGTTTTCCGTCTTGGCAAATTAAATTTAAAAATTCAAATGGATATGAACAAGCACTTTTTGATTATATAGAAAAAGATATAGAAAAAGATTTAACTGAAGCTGGTGCTACTTATATTAAATATAAGGTCAAAAAAGAGATAATTGGCAAAAAAGACTAATACATGGATATTTTAAACAAATTAGCAAAATCAAAATTTTAAACATACCCACTTCTGACATAATTATCATTTATAAGAATGTAAAGAATAAAAAGAATAAATCATGAAAGACTTAGAATAATGAACAAAAAATTAAAAATCACTTTATTTGTTATTGGCGGTTATTTATTACTTTGTTTAATATGTGCTATATTAATGGTATTTTGTTTTGATTGATAATAAAAGGATTAAAATGAATAAGAAAATTATATTGATAATAGTTTTAATTTTAGTAAGCATATATGGATTTTTTATAGAACCTAATATGCTTACTGTTACTCATTACAAAATACAAGATAAAAATTTGAGTGGAATTAAAACCGTATTTGTTGGAGATTTTCACATAAAACCTCATCAACAAAAAAGGCTAAAAAGAGTTGTTAAACTTGTAAACAATGAAAACCCTGATATTGTACTTTCAATTGGAGATTTCGTTTCAGGACATAATTCTGATATGACAATGCCAATTGAAAATATCGTAAAAGAACTAAAAAACATTCATGCAAAATACGGCTTTTATACTGTTCTTGGTAATCACGATTGGTGGATTGATGGAGAGGAAATTACAGAAAAATTATTAAAAAACAATATTAAAGTGCTTGCTAATTCAAATACAAAAATCAAAATCAAAGACAAAACAGTTTATATCGCAGGAGTAGAAGATACCACAACAAGAGAAACTATTATATGGAAAGCTTTAGATAAAACAGAAAATCCAACAATTTTATTAACACATAGTCCAGATATTTTTCCTCAAGTGCCAAAAGAAGTTAATTTGACATTATCAGGACACGTTCATGGAGGACAAGTAAGATTACCTTTCATTGGAGCATTAGTTGTACCATCAAAATATGGGGATAGATATTCACAAGGTTTGATAGAAAAAAACGGCAAAAAGATGATTGTTACAAGAGGAATAGGTAACAGCATTTTAAATGTTAGGTTTAATTGTGTTCCTGAAATTGTTGTAATAGAATTTGAATAATGACGGACATTTTAGACAAACTCGCAAAATCAAAGTTTAGGAGCAAATTTTGCATAAAAAAATACTCCCCAGGTTGGACTCGAACCAACAACCTACCGGTTAACAGCCGGTTGCTCCGCCATTGAGCTACTGAGGAATATTTCCTTAATTACATTCTAACAAAAAAAATTTTATTGTAAAGAGTTTTTTTATTTTTTAACTTTGTCACGTTCGTCTGCTATTTTTATAGCACGCAAAAAGCCCTCACCTCTAAAGTAATAATAACTATTTTTATATTTGAAATCCTCAAACATTTTTTCATATTCTGTTATAAATTCTACTTCATCTGAAGGTGCTATCACATTTGAACGAGCATTTCCACCAACGTTATTTTTATTCTTAAATGAATCTATTTCAAAACCATATTTTTCAGGATATTTTCCAAACAATGAATCTTTTTCTATTGAAAGTCTCAACATTTTCATTGAATCTATAAATTCCATATTTCGCTTAATATAATCCAATGACATTTGTCTTTCTTCTTTTGTTTCAGTTGGGAAACCATACATCATAAAAATATGATTAAAAATTCCGACTTTATGAGCAGCTCTTAAAACACCTTCACTAATTTCTGCTGTTATACCTTTATCAACAAATTCTAATATTCGGTTTGAACCACTTTCTACACCCCAATGAACTAATCTTAATCCTGATTTGTATAGCAAAGACAATAACTCTTCGTCAAATTCTTTTTCAATTCTCAAAAAAGTCATATATCTGATATCAAGTTTTTCATCAATAACTTTTTGGGCAAACTTTCTCAAAAAATTCGGATGAATACAATGATTTACAAATTCAAAATTTCTTACTCCATACTTTTCAACTACTTCTTTCAATTGATTAAACAAATTATCAACTGTTTTTTGTTCAAATAAAGGAGTATCTTCTGTTACGTGGAAACAAAAAGCACATCTATGCCAATAACAACCTTTTGTAGTTTCTATTGAAAATATTGGTGCTGGCGCAAATGTTTTATTTACATCTATTCCCTTAAAACTTGAAGAATAAAATTTTGGAACAGTTTTCAGCAATTCTGTTGTTACTAATTCACCATTCTCATCAACATAAACCAACCCAGGAACATCTTTTTGCTCACATTTTCCTGATACATAATCTGCAAGTTTAATAATAGGTTCTTCACCTGCGCCACTATATGAAAAACTATCAACATATAATTGTGCCAAATCTCGTTTTGACAGGTTTTCTGAACGATGACAAATAAAATATCCACCCACAGAAATATGAGGATTTATTTTTTGTTTTATTGTTTTATTCAAAATTCTTATAAATACTCTTTGCTCATCGTAAGTTACTGATTCTCCTATCAATTCAGGATTAAACTCAACAATTTTTTCAGTCATTAAATCAGCAAATTTTTGCAAAAGAGAATTTTGAGAAATCAAATGATGATAACATAACGAAAAAGAAAAAACAGATCTTAAAAATAATTCCGTTTTTATATATCTATCAATACACTTATCAGGATCATAAAAATCTTGAGAATTTTTATAAAAATCCCTCGCTGAATACATATTTTCTAACAATGTATCCATATCAAGATATCTATCACGAATAAGTTTTTGAGAAAAATAAAAAGATTGAATAGCACCAATATTTGAACGATCTTTTGCCAATATCTTTCTTTGATTTCTTAAAACAGTATGTTCTAATTCACCATATTCTTGTTTAAACGATTCAATATTTTTAGAATCAGACATAAATTCATAAAATTCTGCATTCATATCAAAATTAGAGCTGTCATACCCAGCAAATTCCAAAGCACCAGTCAAAAGAGTAGTGCTTGGAGGTGCCATCCAATTTTCCGTCATTGGTAAAAATATCATTAATGCTTTCATAATCTTCCTCTAAAATTTTCTTCTATTATAGCATTTTTTTACGTTTTTGTAAAACAGAAAATCGACTTATTGTATTAAAAGAAGGTTTATAGTAAAATGTTATTTTGAAGAAGACCAAAGGAGGTTTAATATGTCAAATCCGGTTTTTAATGAAAAATTTGTTTCTAACGAAAAAGTTTTAAATAGCGAGCCAATGACCATTAACGGCGCAATAAACAAAACATATTTATTATTAGCATTACTTATTGCAACAAGTTTAATTGTTTGGGATTTATTCCTAAAAGGTTTTTCTGACAAAGTTGCAATGCTTGGTTTTGTTGGTTTTATCGCAAGCATAATTTCTTTTATCGTAATTATGTTCAACAGAAAAGCAATTTCAATAGCTGCACCTATTTATGCCGCTTCAGAAGGTTTGGTTATCGGTGCGATTTCTTCAACTATTGAAAAAACCTACCCTGGAATTGTTATTCACGCAGTTGGACTAACATTTTTGTGTTTAGCTATTATGCTTGGTTTATATAGAGTTGGCGCTATCAAATGTAGTGAAAAATTTAGAAGTATTATATTTATCGCAACTTTTTCAATAGCAGGTATTTATATTATCGACTTAATTGGCTCATTTTTTGGAATGCACATTCCACAAATATTTACTTCAAGTTCTATCGGTATAGGTTTTAGCCTTATTGTAGTTACAATAGCAGCTTTGAACTTAATCATAGACTTTGATTTTATTGAGCAAGGTGCAACAAGAATGTTAGATAAAACATACGAATGGTATGGTGCATTCGGACTTATCGTTACACTTGTTTGGTTATATATAGAAATCTTAAATTTATTAGCAAAATTAAGAGAACGTTAATTAATAGTTCTTTTACTCATAGTTAAACTATAAATTCGTTTGATTTTTACATCAAACGAATTTGTTGTATTACAAAGAGTTGCTCTTAAATTATCAACAGCATCTTCTTCTGTTTTACCAAAACCACAAATATTTGTAGTCATACAATTTGCTATATAATTATTATTTCGGTTATTTTTGTAAACCATTGTTGGATATTCCATTCCAATAAACCCTCCTTGGTCAAGCATACACTATACTTATAACATTTATTACACCATTATAAATCCTTTGTTTGCATTATATTATTTTTTTGATACCATGTTTGCATTGGAAAAAGAGGACATATGAAAGTAAGTGTAAAAGTACCTGCAACTACAGCTAATTTTGGCTCAGGTTTTGATTGTATCGGAATGGCTCTTCCGATTTATAATACAATAACAATTGAAGAAACAGTTTTGCCTGGTACAGGAATAGAAATTAATGTCATTTCAGAATCAGAAACAAACACAGATTTTGCAATTGAACATATTCCAAAAGACGAAAACAACATTATCTATAAAGCCGTAGAAATGCTTTACAATTCAATAGGACAAACACCTAGCGAACTAAAAATAAATATTAAATCACAAATTCCAATCGCAAAAGGTTTAGGAAGTTCAGCGTCTATCATCGTAGGTGGTTTGATGGCTGCAAATGAACTATTAAACAAACCTGCAGATGAAGCAGCTTTACTTTCAATCGCAACCGAAGTTGAAGGTCATCCTGACAATGTTACACCTGCCGTCGTTGGCGGACTTGTATTAACATCTTTAGAAGAAGATGGTTCTATCGTTTACAAAAAACTTCCATGGCCTGAAGAATGGCATATAACAGTTTGCATTCCTGATTATGAACTTGCAACTGATATTTCTCGTTCTGTTCTTCCTCAAGAAGTACCTATGGAAGATGCAACATTTAACCTTAGAAGAACTGCTATGTTTGTTGAAGCGCTACATACAAAAGATGCTGATTTAATGAAATTAGCTCTACAAGACAAACTTCATCAACAATACAGAATGAAACTTGTACCAGGATTACAAGATATTATTGAAAATTTAAAACACGAAGAAAATGTTATCGGAACAGTTTTAAGCGGAGCTGGCCCTGCTATTCTAATGATTTCTCAACGCAACGATTTAGACAGACTAAAATCTATCATTAGTGAAACTTGGGCTAACTATAATGTTAAAACTCAAATTTATACACTTAATGTCGAAAATGAAGGTGCAAAAATTTTAGAGCTTAATTAATAAAATTATAGCTAAAAACAAAAATACCGATAAAAACACTTATAATAGTTGTTATAAAAACAGCTCCTGCTGAAATGTCTTTTGCCATACCAACTATTTTTGAATATTTGTTTTTATAAACCGCATCAAGAGTATATTCAATTGCAGTATTTATCATTTCTGTAACTATAACCGATGATATAGTAAGCAACAACAGCGAAATACATAACAAAGAAAATTTAAATAAATTCGCCAAAATAAGTACAACTAAACCTGCACATAAATGCACTTTAATATTTTTTTCAGTTTTAACTACAATAAATATTCCTCTTATGGCATTTTTAAATGTCTTTGCATAAGTGTTTTCATGTTTAAATTTTGTCATTTTTATTTAACCTTTTTCTCAATTTCCTGCAAAGCTATTTTTTGAGCATTTATGACAAAATTATAATCTTCTTCCGTTTGATGGTCAAAACCTAACAAATGCATTATTCCATGACTTATTAAAAAATTTAGTTCGTTTTCAAAATTTGTATTATTTTTTTCACTATTTTCTTGAACTTTATCTAGTGAAATAAAAATTTCGCCCAAATTTATCTCACCATCAAACACAAATTTTTCTTCACTATCAGCAAAAATAGCAAAAGTAATTATATCTGCAACATAATCTTTTTTTCTATATTCTTTATTTACTTCATGAGTTTTTTCATTATCACAAAATACAAAATCAAAAGAAATTGTAGAATATTCATGCCCGAAAAGTGCAGATTTTTCATAAAAATCTTGTTTTAAATAATGTTTCAAAATTTTTTTCGCAACACTTATTGCTTTTTTTTCATTAACTAAAATTGAATTATGAATATTTTCAGTAAAAACATTAATCTTCGTCATTTTTTTCGCTTACATTTCCATTTGAATGTTTTTCTAATTCTTTTATTTTTTCATCAAATTCTTTATCAATTATCTTTTTAGGCATAATTTTGTTTTTATCAAATTCAGAAACAATATCTTGATGATATTTAATTCTATTATGTTGCATACCTCGTAAAATTCTATTAAAAGTAGTTGCGACAATTTTAATATCTTTCAAAGTCAATGGACTATCTGAAAGTTGTCCATCGTTTAATCTTTCAACAATAATTTTATCGATAATTTCTTCAATTTCTTCATTTGTAGGTGTTTTCAAAGAACGTACAGCCGATTCAACAGCATCTGCAATCATCAAAATTGCAGTTTCTTTCATATTTGGTTTAGGTCCGGTATATCTGAATTGTTCTTCTTTTACATTTTCTTTACCTTCTTCTTGAATAGCTTGATTATAAAAATAGCTTGCTAAACCTTCACCATGGTGTTGCATTATGAAATTAAAGATAATTGAAGGCAAACCATATTCTTTTGCCAATTCCAAACCATCTTTAGGGTGAGCAGTAATAACCATTTTACTTAATCTTGGATTTAATTTTGAATGAGGATTTTCTATTCCAAAATAAGATTGATTTTCTACAAAGAAAAGAGGTCTTTTTAATTTACCGATATCATGATAAAAAGCCCCAACTCTTGCCAAAATTGGATTTGCACCAACTGCTTCACAAGCTGCTTCGCAAAGATTTGAAACCATCAAACTATGGTGATAAGTCCCTGGAGCTTCAAATTGCAAACGTTTTAACAAAGGTTGGTTATGGTCAGCAAGTTCTGCCAAACCATAAGGAGTTATAATTTTAAACACACTTTCTATTACAGGTAAGAAACCTAATGAAATAATACCACTCAAAAGACTGTTTACAAATACGAAACCGCAATCTTTTAAAATAAGCATATTATCAATATCAATTACCAATTTTTCTAAAGTATAAATCATTGCGACAATAATCAATGAAACAAAACCGATTTCAAAACCGATTTTTACTAAATCAAATCTTCTTGAAAATTTAACTCTTGCAATAGCAATCATTGAAACAATGTTTATCAACATAAAAGAACTTACAAACTGCAATGAATAATCCATCACAACAGACAATACTGCAAGGATTAATGTTGCAACAACAAATGCTTTTCTTGGAGATGTAAAAATTGAAAGAATGATTATAAATGCTGGGAACGGCAATACAAAACTTGAAAACCCTGGAGGATCAAGTGCTGCACAAAGAGCTAAAAACAAAGAAAGAACGGCAACAATTACAAATTGACCTAAGTCTAATCTTTGTTTTTCAAATACTTTCAAATATTTTATAAAAGCAAATGTCGCAAGTAAAACCAACACAAATATATTCAAAAAGCCTTTGTAATTAACTTCAATTACATTGTAACCTGATTTAATTAATGCAGCTTTTTTCAATCTAGTAACAGGTTCACCTTCAAATAAAATCTTATCACCTCTGTTAAAAGTAACCTCATAAGGTTTTATAAGTGATTGAGCATTTCTTCTTGCCATCTCTGTTGCATATTCGTCCACAACCAAATTTGGAGCAATAACTTGTTCCAACAATGCACAAACAAGAGTTATCTGACTTTTTGGAATATTCCCGCTTATATTTCTTGTGATTAATTTTTTAATATTTTCTTGTTCGAATTGATTTTCAGTAATTCCAACACTTAAAACATTTACCAATGTTAGATTTGCTTCATCAAAAACTTTTTGCAATACTGTATCATCTACTTTTAATAAATAATTTATTACAAAGTCTTTTTTATAAGATTCTGAAACGTCAAATAATAAACTTAATTCGTCTTTTTTTACTTCTTTTGTAACATCTTTTTTTCTAATTTTAACAATAGAATTTTGCAAAGTTGCAAGATTATTCTTAATAAAATCGTCTTCTGCTGGAGCCATTATCGGTTCTATTTTTTGAGAAATTTCTTTTCTTCTTTGTTCTGTTTTTTCAACATCAATAACAGTAATTGTTTTTGTAGCAATTACATCTCTTTTACTTACACCGTTTTCAACAATACTTTTAAATAAAAAGTTTTGAGAAGAAATAATTCCACTCATTAACAATACAAAAACCAGAAAAAATATTCCGTTTATAGCTCGTGATGAACTAATAAAATCAATTATCTTTCTTAAATAACTAAGTTTCATATTATAATCCTATTTATCAATTATTAAATTTTTTTTATTTCAGTTATATTTGGATCTAAAAGTCGTCTGCCAACATTTTCAAAATTTATTGAACAAAGTGTTTTTTCACCATACGAAATTAATTTTTCTACAACACCTTTACCATATTTTGGATGAAGAACACTATCACCTTGTACTACATCGTCTGACTGAACAGTTGGTTCAACTTCCGAAGGATAAACTGGAACAATCGGAGTTGAAGCATTTTCTGCTGGCAAAATATCAGAAGATTGAAGTTGAACACTATCTTCTAAATCTTCATCAATACCTTGACTCAAAACATCTGCAAAACTTTCATCATCTACGCCTTCTATAAGCTCAGAATCATCAGAAATTATTTCTGTAGAAAATTCATCACTTTCTTGTAGTTCTGAATCTATATTTTCTTCTATAAAATTCAAGTCATCATCTGTTAATTCATCAGGATTAAGTGTTTCTACAACTTCTTGAGTTTCATCAGGCTCAACTTTTTTAGCGATAATCATATCATCAACATCTTGACTCACTTGTTCATACAACAAATCTTCTTGTGAAACAAGCTCTTCAACGTTATTATCCATTTGTTCAAGATTTTCGATACTATCTATATCAAAATCGCCTTCTTCTTCAGCAACAAACTCTGGTTGTTCTTGTTGCTCGATATTTTCTATTTCATCTATATTTTCTTCAATTGCATGCTCTTCAATTACAGGTTCTTCAACCACCTCTTCTTCAATAACTTCTTCAACTTGAGGTTCTGGCTGAGGTTGAACTGGAATTTCTTCAATTGGTTTTTCTTCTTGTTTTACATTAAATTCAGGCGGGATTTCTTTTAATCTAATGATTAAAGGAATATGATGAGTAATTTCACCATATACAATATATTCTTGAGCATTTAATTTATTAAAGAATACATTATATCCTGCAAAATCTGTTTGTTGTTGAATTGGAGCAAACAAAATTAAATTTTTTGAAATTTGTTTCAATTCTTTTAAATATTTGTATGAATACTGACAAATAGGAATTGTTTTTGCAATTTTATTCGTAAATATTTGTTTTAAAAGTTTTTTATCAGAAATATCATCTTCGATATTCAAGATAACGTGAACATCTTCATTTTCTTGCTCTAGTACAGAATAAAGATAAGATATCATTTCTCTTTGAACGATACTATCCATTTTTGATAAATCAAATACTGTTAAATTTTCATTTTTTATATGAGTTGCTAATACTTTAAATTCATCAGCATCTTGAGCAAAAACGCCTTTATCATAAAATTTTAAAAGTTTATTTTTCAATAGCAACAACTCAACTAATTCAAGTTCCTCATATTGAGCATCAACAACATTTTTAAAATCTTCAAATGGAAGAAAACCATCTTCTAATGTTTTAACATAATTTTGAACTTCTAAAAATACTTCTTGAATAGTAGCTTTTGTTTCACCTGATGCATCATCCAAACCTTTTTCATAAATGAAATTTATTGTTTGATAATTTAGTGGAAGTTTAAAATCAACACCAGCAATTACCTTGTTTGTATCATATTCAAGATTGCCAAACAAATCTACTACAACAATTTTTTTATTTTGATTAGAAAGTTGAGTTACAAAATTGTGAACAAGAAGTTCTTTTTCTCCTTGTTTTTCAGCACATACCAAAAGTTTTTGTTCAAAAATTGCTCTATCTAAAATCAAATTAATATTTTGTTGTGCAACTTCTCCCATAAAAATTGGGTTTTCATTTGGAAATAACTCTAATAATTCTTGAGCTAACACAGTTGCAACCATTGAATTCATATTTGGAGTTGAACCATTATAATTAGTTATTACACCATCGCTATCGAAGTTAAATAAAAGTTTTGCAACTGCAGTATTTTTATCTTGAACAGAATCTAAACTTATAATTTGTGCAATAAAAGCTTGAGTTTCATTTTTTATTATCACAAAACTTGATAAAACAAGGTTTTCTTTAGAAACATCGTATGTAATCTTAACTAAATTATTTTTAACTTCTAGTATTTGCATTTATATTTCCTTTTTCTTGAAGATATTATACTACAAAGAAGAAAAATGCAAACCATGTCATAGCTTGAACTTTTAACGGTTTTTTAAGTCATGTTAAGATTAAAAAAAGTATGGTAAATAAATTGTTTTTTTAGGATAAAATAAAAAATAAGATATAATGTTGGGTATAGTGTAAACAATAAGGAAAGAGGCTAAAATGCCTATACAAGAAGAATTAAGAGAAAAAAACGTACTTACTCCTCAAGAAGTTAGGGAGATTTTATCAACAGATAACAAAGGAATTGTAGAACTTTGCAAACAATCTTCTGTTATTCCTAAAAAAGATTCTAAAGGACAAACTTATTTTTCTCAAGAAGAAGTACAAAAAATGAAAAGAGCAAAAAAATCACAAAAAAATGCTCTTGTTCTTTCAAAAACTGACTCTGATTTAGTAATAAGCAACTTATTATCTAGTTTAGATAGCATGGAAAACAGACTATCAAACAGAATGTCAAAACTTATTGATGACAAACTTGATGGAATGGATGAAGTTGTTGTTGAACTTATCAGATGCAAAACTGAAAACGAAACTTTAAGACAAAAATTAAATGAATTAAACAAAGAAAATTATCAATTGAAAAAAACAGTTCAAAGCTACAAATCAGTTGGCTTGGGCTTGTATATAAAAAAAGAAATTGACGATTTTTCTTTATAATTTCATTACAAAATAAATTTTTAAATTCATAATTTTAGGAGTAAAAAACAATGGCAGTTAAGGAAAAAGAAGAAGTTAGCATTTCTGAAGCTAAAAATAAAGCTTTAAGTCTTGCTATTGAAAAAATTGAAAAAGATTTTGGTAAAGGTTCTATTATGCGTCTTGGCGATAAACCCGCTGTTAATATAGACGTAATTCCAACAGGTGCATTATCATTAGATATCGCACTTGGAGTAGGCGGTATTCCTCGTGGAAGAATTATAGAAATTTACGGACCTGAATCTTCAGGTAAAACAACACTTGCTCAACATATCGTAGCTGAATGTCAAAAAAAAGGCGGAATTGCAGCATTCGTAGATGCAGAACACGCACTTGATCCTGAATATGCAAAAAATCTTGGTGTAGATGTTGATAATTTATTAATTTCTCAACCAGATACAGGTGAACAAGCTCTAGAAATCACAGAAGAACTTGTTCGTTCTGGAGCAGTTGATATCGTTGTTGTCGATTCAGTTGCAGCACTTGTTCCAAAAGACGAAATTGAAGGAACAATGGAAGACAAGCAAATGGGTCTTCAAGCTCGTTTAATGTCTAAAGCTTTAAGAAAACTTACTGGTATTATTGGAAAAACTAATACAACAGTTATTTTCATCAACCAATTAAGAATGAAAATCGGTGTTATGTACGGAAACCCTGAAACAACAACAGGTGGTAACGCATTAAAATATTATGCTTCTGTTAGAATGGATATCAGAAGAACTGAAGGACTTAAAAAAGATTCTGAAGATGTTGGAAACCACGTTAGAGTAAGAGTTTTGAAAAACAAAGTTGCACCTCCATTCAGACAAGCAGAATTTGATATTATCTTCGGAAAAGGTATTTGCAAAATTGGTAATATTTTAGATGTTGCAGTAAACTTTGATATTATCAAAAAAGCAGGTGCTTGGTTTAGTTATAA
>JAZLGV010000035.1:0-5638 GCA_045616505.1 Candidatus Gastranaerophilaceae bacterium
ACCTTGTAACACAAGATATTGAAGAAAAATGGACTATGCCTATCAAAGATTGGGGTTTAATTCTCAATCAACTTATGATATATTTTGAAGGAAGAATTTGATGACTGATTTTTACGTTTCATTAAAATTTGGTAAGGTCCCAAAAAGCCCGATTTAAAAATCAAATCGGGCTTTTTTGGTTAATACAAATTATCTAATTGCTTTTTCAAAGTTTCTAAGTCTTTTAGTTTTGAATTTTTAACAAAATTATACCAGCTTGTTTCTCCATAATCTTTGGTTTCTTCTTCTAATGCTGCAATTTGTCTTTTTAATTCTGTTTCTTTTGCACCTGACATAATTTCTTTAATTTCCGCTTCAACTTGTGCTTTTGAAGGTAAATATCCTCTAGCATTTTGACCTTTAACTGCCATATCTTCTATTGTACTTAGCTCTGCATTTAATATTGCCAATCTTGAACCTGATTTTGGATTAGCAATTCTTTCTTCTCTTGTTGGTTCTTGTGTTAAAGTAGAAGGTTGAGTTTCTTCTTTTTGTTGAGTTTTTGTTTCTTCTGCAACTGGAGTTTGTGGAACTGAAGGCTGTTGTTCTACTTTTTGTTCAGTTTTTTGTTCAGTTTTGTTACCTGCTTCTTTAGATGCCATATAACCAGGGTTATCTTTGCGGAAGTTTGTTAATTTTCTTTCTGCATCTTTAATTCTGTCTGCATCTCCTGATGCTTTTGCTTCTTCTAATTGTGTTTCGTATGCTTCTTCCCACATTCTTTGAACATCACGAGTTACACCATTTTTAGCTTGAGCTTCTTTTGCAGCTTTGAATAAATCTGCTGATTTGTTTTCTTGAACAGTTTTTGCTGGTTCTTTTGAAGTTTTTGTTTCTGTTGTTTTTGGTTCTTCTTTTTTAGTTTCTACTTTTGGAGTTTCTTCAGTTTTTTCAGGTGTTTTTTCACCTTTACTGCTTACATAACCAGGGTTATTTTTGTAGAAATCATTCAATTTTTGTTCTGCGATTTTTATTTTATTAGGGTCGCCTGATGCTTTTGCTTCTTCCAATTGTTTCAAATAAGCATCTTCCCACATTTTTTGAACTTCACGAGTTACGCCATATTTAGCTTGAGCTTCTTTTGCAGCGTTGAATAAATCTGCTGAACTTGCTCCTGCTGTTTGAGTAGATTTTGGTTTTTCTTCTACTGCTTTATCTGTTTTTTCTTCAACTTTTGGTTCTTCTTTTTTAGCTTCAACTTTAGGAGCTTCTTCTGTTTTTTCTGTTTTTGGCTCTTCTTTTGGTGTCTCTGCTGCCTTTATTGGTTGTTGATTTTGAGCGGCTTGTTGTGCGGCTTGTTGAGCAGCTTGTTGTTTAGCTTGATTATTTTTCTTTGTTGCATATAAATAAGTGCCTGCACCTGCAAGAATACCGCAAACAACTGCTCCGCCTACAGGGAACAAAATAGATGCTAATAATCCTGCTACAATACCAACACCTGAACTAACCAAGACTTTTTCACCGATTTCTGCGGCTTTGCTCCAAAATTTACTTTTTGGTTCAGTTTGAAAATCAGTAATTGTATAGTTTGTTACATCTTGTTGTGTTGGAGATTCACTAAAAACCGACTTTTGAGAAGGTGTTAGTTTTACATTATTTTGTTGAAGAACTACCAATGGAATATCTTGATTTTGATATTCTGCCGGTAATAATTGTTGTTGAACTGATGTTAGTTGATTCCAACTTATGTAGCTTGACATAATAAGCTCCTTTAATTTTTACACATTCACTTCATTATCACTAATCGGCAAACAAAAAGCAAAACTTTAACATGTTTGAAACATGAAATTAACATGTCTTTACAATGTTTTACGGAATTTTTATTTTTATAAATTAACGCAAAAATTCTACCAATCGATATAAAACTTTAATATTATCATCACTTAAATTTTCTAATTGTTTAATTATAAATATTTCCATTTTTCTATCTAATAAAAAATAATTAAAATTTTAATTTTCAAAAACAAAAAACATCTCAAAAGAGATGTTTTTTAAAATTCGGAGAAGCAGGGATTTGAACCCTGGGTACAGATTACTCCATACAACACCTTAGCAGGGTGCCGCCTTAAGCCACTCGGCCACTTCTCCATTTATTAAATTGTCAAAGGTTTTACCTTAATTACAATAATAACATAAAAAAAATTTCTTGAAAAGAGTTAATATATCTTTGCATTTTTATTAATATATGATAAAATACTATTATACAAATACTAATTATTATAGGAGCTTTTTATGAATATCTTAGCTATGATGATGAAAAAACTTGCTCGTAAAGAAAGAGTTCAAGTTCTTACAGAAGACTATGAAATTGAAGGTTGGTTATATAACCCTGGATTTTCTACAAGAAGATTTTTATCAGATTTATTAAATGGTGCAAATAAAAACTTTATTGCAATAACTGATTGTTATATCACTTATAAGAAAAAAGGTGGACAAATTGAACATCTTGAATTTTTACAATTAAATATCAAATATGTTGTTTTAATTAAACCTGTCGTAACAGAAGAATGTGCATCAATAGATGAGCTTTAATTAAAACTTAATCAATAATTAAAAAAGAGCTTAAGTATTTAAGCTCTTTTTTATTACTCTTAATTTCAAAAAATAAAAAGGCATGGTTTCAAAATTGAAACCATGCCTTTTGCAATTTATTATTCACTTGCGCGAGATTAATCTTCTTTTTTAGAAGGTATTCTCATTGCGTAGAATGAACGAATTACAAACACAACTGCGATTAACAAGAATACAAGACCTGCAATCATAGCGTATTTATTAAATGCTGGAGCAATTGCAATTTCCATTGCTAACAAACCAAACAATGTTGTGAATTTAATGATTGGGTTCATTGCAACAGAAGAAGTATCTTTGAATGGGTCACCAACAGTATCACCAACAACAGTTGCGTCGTGTAATGGTGTTCCTTTTTCAGCCAAATCAACTTCTACAATTTTCTTAGCATTATCCCAACATCCGCCAGCGTTAGCCATAAATACTGCTTGGAATAAACCAAATACAGCAATTGCAATTAGGTAGCTAACGAAGAATGATACTGGATGTAAGTTTTCACCCATTGGAGCTGATAAGAATGCTAATGCTAAAGCGAATGAGAACAATGCAATAAAGATGTTCCACATACCTTTTTGAGCATATTGAGTACAAATCTTAACAACTTCTTTTGAATTTGAAATGTTAGCAGATTGTTCATCAGAATCAAGTTTAATATGTTTTCTGATGTATTCAACTGCAGAATATGCACCAGTTGTAACAGCTTGCATTGAAGCACCTGAGAACCAGTAAATTACAGCACCACCGGCAATGAAACCTAGTAATGTGTAAGGATTTAACATATTCAAAATCATTTCAGGTTGAATACCCAATGTATTTTGGATTACTAAGATTAGAGAGAAAATCATAGTAGTAGCACCAACAACTGCAGTACCGATAAGTACAGGTTTTGAAGTTGCTTTGAATGTGTTACCAGCACCATCATTTTCTTCTAAGAATTGTTTAGCGTTGTCAAAGTCAGGTTTGAAACCATATTCTTTTTCAATGTCTTCACTTACGTTTGGAATATTTTCAATCAATGATAATTCATATACTGATTGAGCATTATCTGTTACTGGGCCATAAGAGTCAACAGCGATTGTAACAGGTCCCATTCCTAAGAAACCAAATGCAACTAAACCAAATGCAAATACAGATGGATAAATCATTGTAGTTTCAGGAATGAATAAGCTAGCTGCATAAGCTAAGCCCATTAATAATACAATAACAGCACCAATCCAGAAACCTGAGAAGTTACCTGAAACAATACCTGAAAGGATTGTTAATGATGCACCACCTTCACGAGAAGCTGTAACAACTTCTTTTGTGTGAAGAGCTTGTGGAGAAGTGAATTTTTTAGTTGCTTCTGGAATTAAAGCAGCACCCACAGTACCACAAGAAATAATTGTTGATAAAATCAACCATAGATTACCACCCATTGGAGCTAATAACCAATAGCTTACGCTATAAGTCATAGCGATTGAAAGGATTGAAGTAATCCATACTAAGTTTGTTAAAGGTTGTTCAAAATCAAATTTAGTTGCTTTTGCAGCATAGATATTTGTAACAACATTGTTAATCCAATAAGAAACGATTGAAGTAACAATCATTAAGAATCTCATTGTGAAAATCCAAGCCAATAATTGGCATTGGTTTACATCACCTTTTACAGCAAGAAGAATAAATGAAACAAGAGCAACACCTGTTACACCATAAGTTTCAAAACCATCAGCTGTAGGTCCAATTGAATCACCTGCGTTATCACCAGTACAGTCAGCAATAACACCAGGGTTTCTTGGGTCGTCTTCTTTAATACCGAATTGAATTTTCATCAAGTCAGAACCGATATCTGCAATTTTTGTGAAGATACCACCTGCAACACGAAGAGCAGAAGCACCTAAAGATTCACCAATTGCAAAACCGATAAAACAAGCACCAGCGATATTACCAGGAACGAATAATAGAATTAAAAGCATCAAAATCAATTCTATTGAAACCAAAATAACACCGATTGACATACCTGCTTTCAAAGGTAAATTTAAAATATTTAAAGGATTACCTTTTAAAGAAGTAAAAGCAGTTCTTGCGTTTGCTAATGTGTTCATTCTAATACCGAACCAAGCAACTGCGTAAGAACCTAAAATACCAACTACAGAAAATGCCAAGATGATTGCTACACCTTGCCATCCCATGTTTGATAATCCACCAAAGTAAAATGCGATACATGCACCGATTAAAACTTCTAATGCAATCAAGAATTTACCTTGTTGAACCAAATAAGTTTTACAAGTTTCAAATATTGTATTTCCTACGTTTGCCATGCATTCGTGTACTTTAATACTTTTAACTTGTGCAAATGCGATAAGTCCAAAAATCAAACCTAAAACAGATACCCCGATACCTATTAATAATAAAGTATGTCCTAAAGGATAGTGTTTTGCGATTTCTGGAACAACCAAATCAGCTTCGCTTGCTAAAGCAGGTGAAACTGCACAAAACAATGCTGCTAAAGCTGCAAACAATGCTTTGCATGAAAATTTTTTGTCCATAATACTTCTCCTTAATCTAAAAAGATGCTTTAACGGTTTTTATTATATTCTCAAAAAAAAGATTTGCAATAGATTACACAAGAGAAATCACCTAAAAGGGTGAATATTTTTATTAAAAATTAACATTTGTATTTTTTATATCAAATTTTTAATTACATAACGAAATTTAACAATTTTTATTTTTTACTAGCAATTTTTATTTTTATGCGTATTATATCATGTATAAAAAGTTTAAAACTCCTAGAAAAAAGAAAATAGCAAAACATGATATCACTAATCGAAAAAGAAAATAATTCTAACGACAAATGGTTAAAACCTGACTTTAATCAAAAATCTGGTCGTGAACTTTTTGCGTTTTATTTACAAACAAAATTTAAACAAATATTGGCGTATGACAGAAAATGTGATACGCCTATTTTTATAGAAACAAAATCTGATTTTATTTCAAGATTTTCAAAAAGACTTATTTCTAATCCTCAAAAGAAAGTGATGATTGGAATTACTGG
>JAZLGV010000036.1:0-5317 GCA_045616505.1 Candidatus Gastranaerophilaceae bacterium
AAGTTAATCTATATTGTCCAAATAGTCTTGCTTGTCCAGAACAAATCAGAGCAAAAATAGAATATTGGGTATCAAAAGAAGCTATGGACATAGATTTTGTAGGTCCATCTTTGATTGAACAATTATTTGATAAAAATATGCTTAAATCACCAGCTGATTTATATAAATTATCACAAGATGATTTTATGAAACTTGATTTAATCAAAGAAAAATCTGCTTCAAACATTTATAATTCTATTCAAGACTCTAAAAACAGACCATTAAATAGATTTTTGACAGCATTATCAATAAAACATGTCGGAAAAGAAACTGCTCAACTAATTTCTGGACATTTTATGTCTTTAGATAAAATTTATTCAGCTCAAATAGAAGAAATTTCGGCTATTGAAGGTGTTGGAGAAAAAATAGCAGAAAGCGTTTATGAATTTTTTCACAACAAAACATCATTAGAATTATTATCAGATTTAGCTTCTTGCGGAGTTATTCCAAAAAGTGAAGAAGTCATTGTTAAATCAGATGTTTTTGCAAATAAAACATTTGTTCTTACAGGAACACTAAAAACATTTACAAGAGATGAAGCATCTGAAAAAATTAAAATGCTAGGTGGCAAAACTTCTTCTTCCGTAAGCAAAAACACATCATTTGTAATAGCTGGCGAAAGTGCCGGTTCAAAATTGACAAAAGCACAAAATTTAGGTGTTATAATATTAAGTGAAGAAGAATTTTTAGACATGCTAAAAAGGACAGAATAAATATGAAAAAGAATATGAAAGTTATTCAAATAAATGGATTTAGAGGACTTGTACTAGCATTATTCATTGCAAGTTGTTTATTTGCAGGATTTATTATTTACCCTGCATTTATGTGTATGTTCTTATGGAATGCTTTAGCAGACAAAATTTCATCAGTTGCACACATAACTTTCTGGGCAGGACTTTTGTTATGGGCAATAATTTTACTTTCTTGGATTATTTTTGGAAAACGAAAATTATTAGTTTCTTTTAAAACTCCAACAGAACTTACAGACGATGAATTAGACGATGTTATATCAAAAATAAAAATTCACGAAATGAATAAAATCATAAACTGTAACGAAACAAATGAAGAACAAAAAGATTTGAACAATTTATCAAATAACGAAAATAAAGATATTTAATTATTTTTCTTAAATAACAAAACTGGTTGGCTTTTCTAAGCCAACCAGTTTTGTTATTTGGTTATAAGGATATTTATTTGGTATTTGGTTAAAGTTAATTATGCTGCGAATAAACCTGTGATTAGACCACCGATACCGCCAACGATTGCACCAACTGCTGTTCCAAGAACAGGGATGATTGAACCAACTACTGCACCTGCTGCTGCACCTGTTGCTGCTCCGCTTAATGCACCGCCTGCTTTTTTAACTGCTTTTTCACCAGTTGTTGTTTCTTGGTGATTTAATTCTCTAACGTTTTCATCTGCACTTTTCTTGTTAGTGAATACTGAACCTAAACCGAAGAAAGCACCTTTTTTCAAGCCTGTAACAAAGTCACTGCTACCATTGTTTTTGATATCTTGAGTCAAGTTAGAACCAGTTGCACTCATATAATATTCTTGGAAATATGCTTTTGCTTCAGCATCTGACATATCTGGATTCATCACTTTTACTTGAGCAATTGCTTCATTGTATTTTGTCATCATTGTATCTTGTCTGTTTTGCAAGATTTCAGCTTGAAGTTCACCGATTTTTGCGTTTAATAATCTTTCTGGAGCATTAGCTTGAGCTTGGTATGCTCTTTGTTTTTCTTGCATTCTCAAGTTGCTTTCCATTTGCATTGTGTACATTTCTTCGTTTTGAGCTATTGCATTTGAAGTGAAAGCACCGTTCCAAACACTTCCGTAGTTGCTCATTGTACCGTAATTTGCGTATGAACCATAATCACTAAAACTATCAAGATCGTAAGAATGATATGGTGAATAATTTAATGCATTTGCACCTAAATAAGAAACTAATGATGTCATAACCAAACCTCCAAATAAATTTTTAAATAACCTAATTTACCTTTTAACCTTCGTACTTATATAAAGTATTTTTGATTTTAAAAATTGACTTTTTTGTTAAACTTATATTTACAATACTTAACAAAACATCTAAAAGCATTACAAATACTAAATTACAAGAACTATACAATTTTTTATTTAGCCCCATAAAAAAAACAAATTATATATATTAAAGAAGGCTTCCAATTTCTTGGAAGCCTTAGTTTCTTTGACCTGATGATAGTAAACACTACTTTTTCTAGCCTTGGATAAGTTGTAAAGCAATTTCCGGAGCTGAATTTGCTTGTACTAATAACGTTGCAGAGGCTGATTGAAGAATTTGTTGTTGAACATAATTTGCAGATTCTTCTGATATATCGGCATCTTTAACAGTTGATAATGCAGAGGTCAAGCTATCTACCTGAACAACTAAACTATCTGAAATCGCTTCTAATCTATTTGAAGCTGCACCTAAGTCAGTCAATCTTTCAATTACATCAACTACTACTTTATCTACTCTATCTAAGAAACCTGAAATTGCTTGAGTATCACCTGCTGTGATTGTATTTGCCAAACCACTAAGTGAAGCAGTATCAATAGAAGCAAATAATTCTGGTCCTAAGTTGATTGTTTGACCTGATTCTGTACCGATTTGTAAATCGATACCTTTTGTCAAATCTCCATTCAATAGTTTTTTACCATTAAAAGTTGTTGTTTGTGACATTTTATCAATTTGTTCAAGACGAGCTCTTACTTCTGATGCGATACCTTTTAAATCTTGAGTTGAATAAGTACCGTTAGCTGCTTGTTCAGTCAAATCTCTGATACGTTGTAAGTTTTGTTGAACTACAGTTAAAGTTCCACTTGTTGTTGTAAGTAGGTCATCGCCCATTGATACGTTATCTTTAGCGATATTTGAACCTGAAATTGTTTTTCCTAAAGTTGCAGCAACCGCATATCCTGCTGCATCATCTTTAGCGTTATTAATTTTATAGCCAGAAGACATACGCTCCATAGCCGCATTCATTTTTGTTGTTGAACCATTTAAGTTTCTTTGAATTCTCAAAGCTTGCATGTTAGTGTTTACTGTAATACCCATAATTGATTTCCTTTCAATATTTAATACATCCTTGTACTGAGTTTGCCGTCGACCAGACTTGCTCTCTCTCACACATAAGTAATCGTTAATATTTCTTCATACTTTATAGAACTTTAGGTAGAACTTTCTCATACTAAAGTATAAAATTTAAAACACTTTGTTACATGCATGTTTAAAATTTTGAAGAAAGTGGTAGTAATCCCACACTAAAAGAAAGAGAATATATAAATTGCGACGAATAAACATAATGTCATTCCGAACTTGGTTCGAAATCTTACCAATATAAATATCAGACTTACAAACTGATAAGACCCTGAAACAAGTTCAGGGTAACATATAATAATCAAACACAAAAAAAGCCCCTTCTTTTTAGAAGAGGCATACGGTATTTTTGAAATCTTAAAACTTTAATTATTACATTCCAATAATCAACTGAAGCGCTATTTGTGGTTGATTGTTTGCTTGAACCAAAAGCGCAGCAGCTGCTTGTTGTAATATACTTGCTTGGACATATTCTGCAGATTCTTCTGCAATATCGGCATCTCTGATAGTCGAACGAGCAGATTGCAAATTTGTATCCTGAACATCTAAAGTATCATAAATACTATCTAATCTTATAGATGCAGAACCAACATCTGTAATTCTGCCAATAATACTATTTAAAGCTGTATCAACTGTAGCCAAATAGTTAGAAATATCTGATGATGAACCTGTTTTTATTGTAGTTGTTAAATCATCAAGTGATGATAAATCAATTTCTTCAAATATAGAAGAAGACAATGCCAAAGTTTGACCTGCTTCTGAACCTATTTGAAGAGTTAAACCATCTGACATTGAACCATCAAGTAATCTCTTACCATTAAAATCTGCGTTTTGCGAAACATTTGCAATTTGCTCAAGCCTTGCTTGAATTTCAGATGCAATACCTATTTTATCATTATCTGAATAAGTCCCGTTTGCGGCTTGTTCTGTTAAATCCCTTATTCTTTCAAGATTTGATTTCACAACATCTAGAGCACCCTCTGCTGTAGATAAAAGGTCGTTACCCATTGAAACATTTGTTTTTGCAATCTGAACACCTGATATAGTACGACTCATCGTAGCAACAACGGCATACCCTGCAGGATCATCCTTAGCTGAATTAATCTTATAGCCAGATGACATGCGTTCCATGGCTGTATTCATGCGTTTTGTCGCTGAATTCAGGTCATGCTGTATTTTGATGGATGCCATATTTGTGTTAATAACGATTGCCATAATGTACTCATTTACTTATTTTTTCACATATCATTACAATGTTAAGCCTTAGGCCCGATTCATCCTGAACCGAGCCAAAAGCCTAACTAATCTATGCACCCTAAAATCGATTTTTAACTTTACTATCCTTGAATTAAAGTTAATGCGATTTGTGGAGCTGAGTTTGCTTGTGTTAACAATGTAGCTGATGCTGATTGTAGAATTTGTTGTTGAACATATCTTGCAGATTCTTCAGCGATATCAGCATCTTTGATTGTTGATAAAGCAGAAGTCATGTTAGTGTTTTGAACTTCTAGAGTATCACCAATTGATTCTAATCTGTTTGAAGCAGCACCAACGTCTGTGATTCTTCCAACAACGTTTTTGATTTGATTATCTACTTTAGTCAAATAATCAGAAATATTACCAGTAGTTTTTGTAGGATCTTGAATATCAGCAGCCAAATTAGCTAAACTGTCATCACCTGCAGCTGTTGGATCAACTGAAGCAAAAATAGTACCAGCTAATTTCAATGTTTGACCAGCTTCTGTACCGATTTGTAAATCAACACCTGCTGTTTGAGAACCATCTAACAATTTTTTACCGTTAAATGCTGTTGTTTGACCAATGTTTTTAATTTGTTCAATACGAGCAGTGATTTCTTTTGCGATACCAGCTCTATCTTCTACTGAATAAGTACCGTTAGCTGCTTGTTCTGTCAAATCTCTGATACGTTCCAAGTTACTTTTTACTACGTTTAATGAACCTTCAGCTGTTTGTAACAAGTCATCACCCATAGATACGTTTGATTTTGCAATCTTTGAACCAGAAATTGTTTTGTCCAAAGTAGCGGCAACAGCGAAACCTGCAGCATCATCTTTTGCTCTGTTGATTTTGTAACCAGATGACATTCTTTCCATAGCAGTGTTCATCTTTGAAGTAGCGCTGTTCAAGTTTTGTTGA
>JAZLGV010000037.1:0-18860 GCA_045616505.1 Candidatus Gastranaerophilaceae bacterium
AATTATCAAACAAGCTTTAAGATAATTTTTAGCATGATTTTTGTAAGTGAATAAAAATACGATAGAAATAATTGCCAAGAAAAATAATCCAGTAATTTTTAAGTTCGGCATTATAGTTCCGATAAAGATAAGACTCCAAAAATTGAATTTTGAAAATTCGTCTTTTTTGATTATTTCCATAATGTTCAATAAGAATAAAACGAACATAAAATACATAATCAAATCAACGTACATAGTGAAAAATTGAGCAATTACAACAGGATTTAAAATGATAAGAATTGCAAAAATAAAGTTTAAATATTTTCTTTCTGAAAAAAGAGAAAGCACAAATATTGTTCTAAAAAATACAGCACAAGCGACAAGGCAATTAATGATAAACCCTGATTCAATAACATTTGTTAATTGATAGAAGCAAGCAGAAATTGTTTCGCAGAATTTCGGCCAAACTTGAACCCAAATATGATTTGCGTATAAATGATATTTTTCGCTAAAAGAGGCAGCTGTTTCAAATAAAGGATTCCATCCATTTTTGAGGCAGAACATTGCTTGAAAATGATATGCAAGTCCGTCAAAACTAAAATCATTTTTGTCTTTTGAAATAAAAACGCTTGCAATAATAAGAAGTAAAAATAGTAAAAATTGAAAGTTTGTATCTTTAAAAGAAGTATTTAATTTTGCAAGACAAAAGTAAACTATAGGTAAGGCTAAAAACAAATATAACCAAGTTATTGGGATGTGTAGAATAAATCCGATGTTTGCAAATAAAAATACTATAAATAAAAATTCAATGATAATAAATGAAATATTATTTAAATGTTTTAGATAAAAAGATTTGTTCTTTTTTAAAATAAATATAAAATAGCTTAGAAATATAGTTGTGCAACCAAATATTAGACCTTTCAAAAATAAAAGAGGTTTGGATAAAGAATATTTTAGCAAACTTAAAAAGAGTATGAAATCAACTTCATTTTTTGAAAAAATATTCATTAAATTATTGTGCATTAGATTGCATATTGCGGAATAATACTGTTCAATAAAAAAAGGAAAATCGGAATCAAGATAAAATATCCAACTTATTCCACCGAATATAAATATAAAAATATAAAAAAGCGGTATATATTTTTTCAAAATAATTAAAACCTATATGTTAATAAAATTGGGTGTGGAGGGATTCGAACCCTCGACCAATTGATTAAGAGTCAACTGCGCTACCGCTGCGCCACACACCCAAAAATAGAATGTTATTGTTTTTTAAATGTTCATTACTCTTTTTTATCTTTATACTTCAAAAACAATATCTGTGCAAGATGTTTAAATATTTATATCGTTTAGTTCTTTATTTATTTTTTCAATAACATCTGTCCAATTATTAAATTTTGTTTGTTTGAAAATTTTAACACTTTTATACCAAGGTGTTGTTTCTTCATCTTCAAACCATCGCCAATCGTGTAGTTTTGGCAACATTAAAAATGTCTTTACCCCACTTGCACCGGCTAAATTTGCAACAGATGTATCAACTGAAATTAATAAATCTAGATTTTTTAGTGCAGCAAGTGTGTCGTCAAAATTTTCAAGTTCATCAGTAAAATCAATTATTTGAAGATATTTTTCAGTTCTTTGTTTATAGTTTTTTTGGAAGGAATAAAATTGAATTTTATCATTATCAAATAGTTTTTCAAAATTTCTGAGGTTGCAATTTCTGAAAACAGCTGTAGAATTTTTTTCCAAATTTTTTCCACAATTCCAACAAATACCGACTTTTAGTTTTGTTGTATTGAAATATTTATTTTTAAAATAGTTTACTTTTTCTTCATCCGCTTTAAGATAACCATTTGCGTAAGGAATTTTTTTAAAATCCATATTCAAACAGTAAGGCAAAAATAATATTGGGATTGTAAAATCAGTATCATTTTCGGTTGTAAAAAATCCATATTCATTACGTTCAGATTTTGTGATTTCAACTTGGCAATTTTTTATGTCGCTGTAGTTGTTTTTGAATATTTCATAAGTGAAATCTTTTGCTTCGATTTTAATTTTTTTAAAATATTTAGCTAAAAATGGAATATATCGACAAAACATAAAAGCATCGCCATAACCTTTGTCCACTAAAATTTTTACTGTTTTATCTATTTCTTTCTTTTGGCCTGACCAAATTTGTATAATTCTATTTGGATAATTTTGAATATAAAATTTTAGATATAAATCATACCCTTCTTTGAATTTTTTTTGTTTTAAAAGAGTGTGAATACTTGAAAAAAAGATTGTTTTTTGGGTATTTAGTTTATTTGCTTTTTGCGCACATTCATAAGCTTTTTGGGTATTTCCAAACGCATCATAACATATACTTAAATTGTTATATGCTGCGCTCAGAGGTTCTTTTTTAATTGCTTTAATGCTACATTTAAATGCTTCTTCTATTTCTCCAAAATCAATATAACTTGCAGCAATATTTGTTAAAGTGTGAGCATCTTCTGGAAAAACTTCAAGTATTTTTTTGTATAAATCAAGCACTTTACGTTTTTTAAGATTGACAATGTGTTTGGCAACAATAAACATTTTTATTTTGTTGTTTTGTATTATTTTTTTTAGAAGTTGGTCTGAAAACATATCTTTCAAATACATTTCAGCAAGTAATATTACAGCTTTTTTGATAGGAAACCCTCTGTCATCTGCTGCAAGACAAATTTCTGCAGCTCTTTCAATGTTTCCTTTTTCTAAATACTTTTTTGCTAATCTGAAGTTATCCATAAAATTTACACCTAGCAAGATTTTACTTTTTTTTTGTATTTTATGATACATGCATTTAATGGATTTGCTTATATATAAAAAATATGTTTAAATTATTTTGTGGGGGAGAAAATTGTCATATAATCAAAAACAAAATATGAATATATTGTTTTTGCATCGTTCTTATCCGAGCCAATATCAGTACGTGTTGCAAGAATTAGCAAAAAATCCATTAAATTTTTTGATGTTTGCTCATTATAATAAAACAACAGAAATAAACGGTGTTACTGCTTTTCAATATCCTATTGCAGCAAGAAGTGCAAAAACTTGTCATCCGTTTTTGCCGACGGTAGAAGGTGCAATTTTGCACGGGCAAGGTGCTGCAAATATTGCTTATTCTTTGCAAAAAAGAGATATAAAACCTGATTTAATTTGTGGACATTCTTGGGGACCTCCGATGTTTATGAAAGATGTTTTTCCTGATGTTCCGTTGTTATGTTATTTTGAATGGTTTAATAGTTTTGAAAAGCCTTCTAATTTGACTTTCAGAAATAATAATTTTTCAGAGGCCGAAGCGGCAAGTTATGAATGTGGGAATTCATTATTGTTTCATGATTTGGTTTCATGTGATGCTGGAATATCTCCGACCGAATGGCAAAAGAGTCGTTTTCCTAGAGAATTTCAAGATAAAATTCATGTTATTCATGATGGAGTTAATACAAAGAATTTATTTAGAAATGATGGAGCTGTTTTTGAATTAGAAACTGAAAAAGGAACAATAAAACTTTCAAAATCAGATGAAGTTGTAACATATACAACACGTGGTATGGAACCATATCGTGGTTTTTGTGAATTTATGGAAGCGGCATATATTTTGCAAAAACGCAGACCAAATTTGCATATTGTTGTTGCTGGTAAGGATGAAAATTTTTATAGCCCTAAATCAAAAATAGGCTCTTATAAAAAAGAAATGTTGCAAAAACATAAATATGATATGTCTCGTTTACATTTTACTGGTACATTATCTTTCGAAAAATATATTAATTTGCTTCAAGTTTCAAAAGCACATGTGTATTTAACAGTGCCTTTTGTATTGTCGTGGTCTATTATGGAAGCAATGGCTTGCGAATGTCCGATTGTCGCATCTGCAACTGCACCAGTTAAAGAAGTTGTTCAAGATGGTTATAATGGTATTTTATTCGATTTCTTTAATATAAATGACCAAGTTGAAAAGATAGAATTTGCATTATCAAATCCAGATAAAATGGAAATTATGAGAAAAAATGCACGCAAAACAATTTTAGATAAATATGATATTGATGTTGTTTTCCCTCAACACGTTGAATTAATGCAAAAATTAATTAATAATAAATAATTATTCTTTTACGTTTTTAAAGAAATTTTGAGCAATAATTTGTGAATATTTACCTTTTTCGTTTACAGAAACAAGTAATCTTGATTGACCGTTTCCAAGGTCAATAGCAGAGATAATTCCTTCTGCTTCGCCATTTGGTAATTTGCTGATTTTTGCATTAAATTTTGCATATTTAATATCTTTTCCGAAAGAATTAATTGTTCCTTTTTTAGTAATTTTTATGTTTTGAACATTAATAACTTTGTATTTAAATTTTTTAGAAGTTTCGTTTAATTTTTCTTCTATTTTGTTTTCTTCAAAATCTTCAGGAGTTAAAATAGGTTTTTTGCCTGCATCAACGACAATAAGTTTTTGTCCGCTTGCTCTGTGTTCTGCCAAAACTCCGCTATATCCTAGTAAAGTGGCAGCTTTGTCTAATTCGTATTCGTCAGGAATTTTTGAAAAATCGCCAACTTTTTTAGCTTTTTCTAGCATTATATCTTGCGGTGGATTCATAAATTCGTTCCATTTTTGCGTAATAAAATCATTTCCGCCAATTGACATAAAGCCAATTACCGCAAAAACTAATATTACAGCTTTTATTAAATTTATTATGAAACCCACTTGAGTATTCTCCTTTGAAAATAATAATAATATTTTCTCATTAAATTTTAGCAATCAAAAACATATAAATCAACCTTTAAAATTTTGAATAAGTAAAAAATAATTTCATAATTCTTGCAACAAGTTTAAATTTGCTATAAAATAAGCTTAAATGTTGGGGATATGAATTAATGGCTAAAGCAGAAATCAATTATATTAGAACATGTGATGTTAATATATCTGATGCAACACCAGCGATGCAACAGTATCTTGAAACAAAATCTCAGTATCAAGATGTGATTTTAATGTATCGCATGGGTGATTTTTATGAAACTTTTTTTGAAGATGCAGAAACTATGTCAAGAGAATTGGAAATAACATTGACAGGTAGAGATGCTGGCCCAGTTTTAGGAAGAATTCCTCTTGCTGGTATTCCTGCAAAAGCAATTGATTCTTATTTGGAAAAACTGATAGAAAAAGGTTTGAAAGTTGCTATTTGCGAACAGTTAGAAGATCCAAAAGCAACAAAAGGAATTGTAAAAAGAGGTGTCGTAAGACTTGTTACAGCAGGAACTTTAACTGAAAGCAATTTGTTAAAACAAAATTCTAACAATTATTTGTGTGCAATTTTCAAAAGCAAAAAATCTGATATGTATGGATTTTCTTATGCAGATATTTCAACTGGTGAATTTAAATTAACAGAAGCTTCTTTAAATATGATTTTTTCTGAATTGGCAAGATTGCAGCCAAGTGAAATTGTTGCTCCTTCACTTGCTCAAAAAATTATGCCGTTTCAAATTGTTCCAGAAGAAAAAATCGATTTGCCTGATGAAATTTTGAATAATTATAATTGTTCAAAAGTGCCAGCATCAATTTTTGAATCAGATTTTTCTTTGAAAAATTTAAAAACAGTTTTTAAAACAAATTCGCTAGAATCATTTGGATATCCAAATTATAAATTAGGTTTTCAGGCAGCAGGTGCTTTGGTTTCTTATATTTGGGAAACAATGAAAGGTTCTTTCCCAAAATTTGATACGATTGTACCTTATGAGTTATCAGAATATGTTTTGATAGATGCAAATACAAGAAAAAATCTTGAATTAACAGAAACTTTAAGAGAAAAAAATAAATATGGTTCTTTGCTTTGGGCGATTGATAATACCAAAACAAATATGGGTGCAAGACTTTTGAAATCTTGGATTTGTCAACCGTTGAAAAATTTGCCTCAAATTAAAAAACGTCAAGATATTATTGAGGAATTAATTGATAAAACAGATGTAAGACTTGATTTGATTTCTGTTTTAGAAAAAACTTATGATATTCAACGTTTATCAACAAGATTAAGTAATAGTACAGCAACTCCAAGAGATTTTCTTTCTTTAAAAGATACTCTTTTAATACTTCCTCAAATTTCTGCCTTGTTAAAAAATATAGATACAGATTTGTTTAACAAAATTTTTGAGCATGAAGATGATTTGGTTGAATATGCAGGTTTTGTTGATAGAACAATAAGAGAAGATGCACCAATATCTGCAAAAGACGGTGGAGTTATAAAAGCAGGCGTTTCTTCTGAACTTGATTATTTTAATGATTTGCTTACAGGTGGCGAAAAATGGTTGAAAGAATTTGAAGAAGCAGAAAAAGAAAAAACAGGCTGCAAATTCTTAAAAGTTGGTTATAACAAAGTCTTTGGTTATTTTATTGAAGTTTCAAATTCTAATTTAAATTTAATTCCTAATAATTATGTAAGAAAACAAACTTTGACAAATGCTGAAAGATTTATAACGGATGAACTTAAAAGACATGAAGATGATGTTTTATCTGCACAATTTAAGGCTCATGAATTAGAAAATAAAATTTTTACAGATTTAAAAAATTATTCACAAGAATATGTGACAAAAATAAGAGAAGTCGCAGATTGTCTTGCAAAAGCGGATGTTTTAACTTCGCTTGCAATTTGTGCGATAGAAAATAATTATGTAAAACCAGAAATTGATGAAAGTGGAGATTTTATTGTAAAAGCAGGCAGACACCCTGTATTAGAGAAAATTTTGCCGTTGGGTGTGTATGTGTCAAATGATTTGGATATATCAAGTGATACAACAGAAAAAACTCAATTTATGATTTTGACAGGTCCGAACATGGCGGGTAAATCTACTTATATGCGTCAAAATGCACTTATTACAATACTTGCGCAAATGGGTTCTTTTGTTCCTGCTGATTATGTGAAAATTGGTATAACAGATAAAATTTTCACACGTGTAGGTGCAAGTGATGATTTAACTTTAGGTCAATCAACATTTATGGTTGAAATGATTGAAACAGCGAATATTTTAAATTCAGCAACAGAAAAAAGTTTGATTTTGTTAGATGAAATTGGTCGTGGAACAAGTACCTATGATGGTGTTGCTATTGCTTGGGCAGTTGCAGAACATATCGCTACAAAAATCAAAGCAAGATGTATTTTCGCAACTCATTACCATGAATTAAATGTGATGACAAAAACTTATCCTCAAATAAAGAATTATCGTATTACTATTTCTGAGGAAAATGGGGAAATAGAGTTTTTACGTAAAATTGTTCAAGGTGGTGCTAGCAAAAGTTATGGTATTCAAGTTGCTAAAATGGCAGGTTTGCCAAATTCTGTGATAAATCGTTCTCAAACATTGATGCAAAAAATGCAAAAAGATTTTTCAAACGATTTATCTACAAGAAAAAAACATACAAAATCAGAAATTGAAGTACCTCAATTAAATTTATTTAATTAGCAGCTCCACAACATTTTTTGTATTTTTTACCACTACCACAAGGGCAAAGGTCGTTTCTACCTACGTTTGAAAAATCGATGTCTGTTTCTTTTTCAGAATTTTCCTCGATTATTCCAAGTGTGTTTGAAAATACATTTGATTCATATAAAACTGTTGTAGATGTGAATATTTTGTTTTTCAAATATTGAGGTTTGTATTTTTTTAATAACTCATCAAATGTTAGTTTTGTATCAAGTACATTGTTTATAACATCCATGAAATTTTTATATTTTTCGTTAACTCTTCTCAAAATGTTTGCAGAAATACCATCAGTTGTAAGGAAGTTGTTTATACATTTGTCAAAGCCTTCAATTGTTTTGTAGTCATCAACTTCAAAGATTTTGCAGAATGTTCCGTAAAACGGTACGGCTGTCAAACCTAATTCTTTATCAAAAACGATACCTACATCGTAGATTTTTGTATGAGCTGAAAATCCTCTGATAGAATTTTCTATAAAGTTATCGTAAGAGTTGTTGAACTCTGCAACAGTAAAGTATTTATATGTTTCAGGTTCTATTATTAAAGAATTTAGAGTTTCTTTTTCTGGAGTTATTTCGTTTTCTGCGAAATCATTGAAAATGTTGATTAAATCGTCTGCATTTTTGTTAATTGCAATAATTTCATCTTTTTTAAATAACTCCAGAAATTTTTCATATAATTTTGCAACTTGTTCTTCAATTTTTGCAAGTTTTTCAGGATTATCTTTGTAAACAAGTTCAGGTTGTTGGATAATTTTTGCAATAGCATATCTCAAGGCTTCTTCTTTTTTATGAGAAGCTAGTGTGTTTGAAATTTCGATTAGATAATATTCATTTTCATATTCAAAAATTCTTGCAACAACATATTGACCGTTTCCAAGTCCTCTGAAATTTGTCATCTTTGTTAATGATATAACTTTGTAAGTTTTTTCATTTACCAAATTGTATAATTCAAAACCGTTTTTTAAAATCATTTTTACTTCAAAAATTGAAGAAGTTGCATTTGATAAACTTTTTACAACATTTTTTGTTTCTTCGCTTGCAGTTTGATTTTTTTCTAAAAATAACTCAGGAATGCTTTTAAAATCTATATTTCTTTCAAAAATATAAGGAATACTTTCTGCATTTTTTTGTGATTCAGGTGCGTTTTTAAGCCCAATAGTCATTATGTATTCATTAAAATCTGCTCCAACAATATCATCAGTTTTTGCAAAATTTATTAATTCGCCAATAGTATCGCTTATAAGTTTTAGTTTATCAATTACGTTCATTTGTTCTCCTTTAACATGATTATTGCAGAATGTCTTGCACATTTTCCGTTTTCTTTTCTGTAAGAATAGAATAAATCATTAGAACAAGATGTGCAATTCTCACATACGTCAATCTTTTTTATTCCAAAATTAGATAATTGGATTTTGTTTATTAATTTCAAATCCACTTTATTATCTGAAAAAACTTCTTTTGTATGAAATTCTTTAGGTATTGAATTTTTAATTTTTTCTAAAACATCTTCTTTTACTTCAAAACAACATTTGCCAATGCTTGCACCAATTAATGCAATTATATCTTCTGGTTTTGAATTGTATTCTTCAATCATTTTTTGTACGGTTTTTATTCCAATTTGTTGTACTGTTCCTCTCCAACCAGCATGAGCGCATGCGATAACTTTTTTGTTTTCATCATAAAAGATTATAGGCACGCAATCAGCAAAATTTAAACCTATTGCAATATTTGGAATGTTAGTTATAAGAGCATCAGTGTTATCAAATGTTTCTTCTGAGTTTGTTATTATTCCGATATTGTCGCTGTGGGTTTGTACGGGTATTATTAAGTTTTCAAGCGGAATATTTAATTTTTCGCATATAAATTTTTTGCTTTCTTCAACAAAGTTTATCATTTCTTCCTGACCACCGTCTTTTAAAGACAAATCTCTTGTTGTAAAGAAAGCTGTTACTTCTTTTTTATCTTCGATTAAAGAAGATGTAAGTATTGTTTTTCCGTGAAAATCATTAAATTTGAACATATAGTAATTATAATATACATAAATTATTATGCTTTTTGTAAACAAATGTTACAGGACATGTTACGATACATGGCAATTTATTTATAAACAAATACTTTATATAAATGTATAAGGTTAGGTAATTTATATTAAAGTAGGTTTATTTAAATTATGGCAGCAGTAGGTGCGGTAAAATCTGTATTTGAATATGCAACTGGTAAAAGTGCTCCAATAGCAGCATTAGGAGCAGCAGTTACTAGTTCTGTTTTTCTGTACCGAAACGTGAAAAAAGTTGAAGATGGTCATATTGGAAGACTTGGTGTTGCTTTAGGTCAAGGAAAGAATTTATATGACTATGCAGTAAATAAAGTTAATGCTCTTGATAACGCAATATCAAGAGCAGCAAAGACAAAAACAAAAGTAGATGATGTAATATTAAATTCAACAAAAAAAGTTACAACCTCATTGGAAGAGGCTGCAAAAGCAGATAAATTGGTCGGTGGAGTAGGAAAAGCTGCTAATTGGGCAAGTAAGAATATAAATCCTCTGATTATAGCATCAGCAGGTATTGATATTGCCTTGGCAGATAATAAAACTGAAGCAACAGTAGAAAATGCTTGTGCTTTAACCGCAATGTTCAGTGCAGAAAAACTTGTAAAATCTGGTGTGATACAGAAAAAAGCAAAAGAAGTCGCATCTAGTAAAGTTGTTCAAGAATCTGGATTTGTGAAAAAAGTTTTACCGAAAATAAAAGATAAAGTAGGTCAATTAGCAAAAAATTCAAAATTCCTATCAAAAGTATTGAAACATGCTCCGGGCGTATTAGGTTCAATAGGACTAATTGTGGCTTCTTGCGAAGCATACGATGCAGGTCTTGCAGTTGCAGATAAATTAATTTTAAGGAAAGACAAAGAATCGCAAGAGTACATAGCATAGCTGTGTTCCATTTTCTTAAAACTTTCTTTAAATTTTGGATTATAATAAAAGTATGAGGAAGTTCATACTTTTATTTTTGATAATTATTTTTCAAATAATTTTTACTCAGCCATGTTTTGCTATAAAAATAGGGTTAATTGATGCTACAAGTCGTGCAGTAGTTGGTTCATCTGTTAATGCTGCAGTTATTGATGGCAATTCAAATCGTACGATATTTACACTTGCAGGCATGACTCCTTATGAGTTGAGAGCTTACAGAAAAAGTATTGCGATAAAAGTAAGTGGTTCTTACTATGATTTAAAAACTGATTTTATTTCTATAAAAACTTATAATGGTGGTTTTTTAAGTGTAAAAAATAAATGGTATAGAGGTCATTTTATTATTTATAACAGAAATGGTTATTTGACTATAATAAATAAAATTAATTTAGAAGATTATATAAAAGGTGTTGTTCCTTCGGAAATGCCTTCTGGATGGTCTTATGAAGCCCATAAGGCACAAGCAATTGCCGCAAGAAGTTATGCATTAGCAAATTTAGGAAAACGTGCAAGTCATGGTTATGATTTGAAAGATACTCCAGAAGATCAAGCTTATGGCGGAGCATCTGCAGAAAAAGGAAATACAAATAGAGCGGTTGAAGATACAAGAGAAATTGTTTTAATTTATGATTCAAAAATTATTCCAGCTTATTATTCTGCTTCAGCGGGTGGGCAAACTACAACATCTGGAAAAGTTTGGACACATAATTTACCTTATTTGCAATCAGTTCCATCTTTTGATGACAAAATAAAAAAATCAGGGCATGGCGTTGGTATGAGCCAGCATGGAGCAAATAATTTAGCAAAGCAAGGGTATAATGCGTATCAAATTTTACAATATTTTTATCGTGGTGTTCAATTTGCAAGGATTAACCCGAATTTTTATAAGTAATGAAAACCCTTGTAATTTCTTATTTTTCGTTTTTTTAAATAAACAATAAACCTTTATAAATCAATGTTTGTAAAGTATTTTTACTTTTTTTAAAAAAAAGACTTGTAAAAACATAATAAAAATGTATAATTACTAATGTCCAACAAGGGCAGTCGTTACAGTACGCCAATATTTGATGGGGAAAAATTATTTAAGTTTTCGTTTTCGCAAAGAATATAAATCAAAGATGGCAAAAAAAGGAGGTTCATAATGAACAAAGAAGAATTGGTAAAAGAAGTAGCAAAAAAATCAAAAGTTTCTCAAAAAGCTGCAGCTGACATTTTGGCTGCTACATTAGAAACAATTGAAAAAACAGTTTCTAAAGGTAAAAAAGTTACTTTAGTTGGTTTCGGTACATTCGAACCACGTAAAAGAGCTGCAAGAACAGGACGTAACCCTCAAACAGGTGCAGTATTGAAAATTGCTGCTAAAACAGTTCCTGCATTTTCAGCTGGTAAAAAATTCAAAGAACTTGTTAAGTAGTTATTGATTTAACAAATTTTAGAATTTGTAAAAGGGGAAACTTTAAGTTTCCCCTTTTTTTGTTATAATAAGAATAAGTATGATAAGAAGTTTTTTCGGGTCTATAAGTCAAAATAAATTTTTCCTAATGTTCTTTACTTGCGTTGTTTACATCGCAGGTCTTTTGGCTTATTTTGAAGAATCTGCAATTATTGTTTCTGCAATTCTTGTTGTCGGTTTTGTTGTTGCGATTGTAAAAAATTATATATCTCCAAAAATTGTCTTATTATGGCTTTTTATGTTCTTTTTTGCGTATTTTAATGCTGATTTGAGAATTAATGATTCGGACTATTTGTATAAAATTGCACCTAAAGATGCCGTTATAAAAGGGCAAATTGTTTCAATTCCAGATACAAGTTTTGAAAATAAAACAAGATTTTTCTTTAATGTAAGTGATGTTTTTTATGAGGATGAACTTCATTCTGTATCTGCAAAAACTTATGTTAGAGTCGATTGTACAAAAGAACAAATGAAAAATTTTAAAATCGGTGATTTTTATCAAATTAACGGTAAATTGCGTGCACCTTTTAAGGTTACAAATCCTTCTCAATTTGATTATGGAAAATACTTGAAAAATTTTAACGCATTTAGTCTTTTCTATGCAACTTATGGTGATTGTTATAAAGTAGAAAAGAAAATTGGTGCGAAATGGGGGTTTGTTCAACATTTAAATAATTTAAGAACAAGAATTATTACGACTCATTCAAAATATTTAAAAAGTCCAAATTTGGAAATTTTAGGTGGAATAGTTTTCGGTGATGATGCAATATCGCCACCAGATCATATAAGAGAAGTTTTTATAAATTCAGGATTGTTGCATATTTTAGCAGCTTCTGGTATGAACGTAGCATTGATTTATGGTATTTGGTTCTTTTTGTTAAATAAATTCAAAGTGCCGTATAAATTAATTGTTGTGAGTGGTATATTTGTTGTTTCTTTTTATACTCTTATGACAGGGATGGGTGCTTCAGTTTTGAGAGCAGCTACAATTTTGATTTTTGTCCTCATCGGAAAATTGATAAATCGTGATGCTCATAGTATTTCTTTACTTTCTTTTGTTGCATTGATAATGCTGATAGCAAATCCATCGTATATAAATGATGTAAGTTTTCAACTTTCATTTATTGTAACTTTCGGATTGCTTGTGATGATGCCATTTATTACAGAAAAATTAAAACCATATATTCCTCCGTATTTTACGGGAATTTTATTTGTTCCTTTGGTTGCACAAATTTGGGTTGCACCTATTCAAATGTATTATTTTAATTCATTTAGTTTGTATTCATTTTTTGCAAATGTTTTTGCTATGCCATTTTTGACAGTTATTTCTTTTGGTGGTTTTATAAGCTCTGTTCTTTCTATAATTACACCAATTTCAGATATTGTTTGCAGATTTTTTGATTTTGTACTAAATCCGTTTTTGAATATTTTAGTATGGATTTCAACATTTTTTGCAAGTTTGCCAGAGTCTTTAATGACTATGCCAAAGCCAAGCGTTGTTCAAATTTTATTGTATTATTCGCTTGTTGTTTTACTTATATTTATTATAAAACATGGATTTAGTAGAAAAACTGTTACATCACTTTTTATCATTAGTTTTTCATTATTTATGTTGAGTGTAAATTATTCAAACAAGATGGAAATAATAACTTTTGATGTTCAAAATGCAGATGCGATTTTGTTAAAAACTCCTGATAATAAATATTTTATTATTGATTCAGGTAAAATGCCTTATAATTCAGGAAAAAGTCAGGCAAAGTATGTTATCAATAAATATTTAAAAGATAGAGGGGTTAAAAATATTGATGGAATGATTTTGACTCATTTCGACGCTGATCATGCTGGTGGTGCGGAAGATTTAATCTCTTCTTTAAATATTAAACATGTTTATGTTAATTCTTTGCATGATAAATCTCCGATAGCTCAAAATCTTTATGCAAAATATCCAGAAAAATTACGTTTAGTTCATAACGGACAAACAATTTATAAACAAGATAATGTGAAAGTTCAACTTTTCGAAGCAGGGTTTAGTGGCAAAGGTAAAAAATCTTCTTCAAATGAAAATTCAATTATGACATTAGCTTCAGAAGGTGAACATGACACCTTGTTAATGGGCGATGCAGGTGTTGATGCTTTTGAAAAAGTTCAAGCAAAGTTGCCTAAAAAAGTTGAGGTTTTAAAAGTTGGTCATCATGGTGCTCAAAATGTTGTTAATAAGAAAATGTTAGATAGATTAAATCCAGATTATGCAATTATTTCAACAGGTAAAAATAACTATGGACATCCAAACGGTGTTGTTTTAGATACTCTAAAATCAAACAACGTAAAAGTTTTAAGAACAGATAGAAATAATGCAATCAAATTAGATTCCACTAAAGTTCAATCTTTCTCAAAAGAAAAAGGTTGGGTTGATATTAAATAAATCTTATTTATTAGCTTTTTCAAAAGCTTCGGCAATAGATTTATTGTAATCAGGTCTTAAAATACCATGTTCTGTTATGATACCTGCAATAAGTTCATGTGGAGTTACATCAAAAGCTGGGTTTATAACTTTTACTCCTTCTGCACAAATTGTTTTTCCATTTATGTGTGTAACTTCTTCGTGTGAACGTTCTTCAATTTTTATTTCATCACCTGTTTTAATTTTTGTGTCAATTGTTGAAAGTGGTGCTGCTATGTAGAATGGAACATTATGATATTTTGCAGAAATTGCAACTGTATATGTTCCTATTTTGTTTGCAGTATCACCGTTTGCTGCAATTCTATCTGCTCCTACGACAACCATATCAATCATACCTTTTTTCATAAAATAAGAACACATGCCATCAGTAATCAATGTTACAGGAATTTTATCCATAACAAGTTCAAAAGTTGTAAGTCTTGCACCTTGTTGTCTTGGTCTTGTTTCGTCTGCAAATACTTGAATTGATGGGTCTTTTGCAAAAGCAGAACGTATAACACCTAGTGCTGTTCCGTATCCTACTGTTGCTAATGCACCTGCGTTACAGTGAGTTAAAATTGTTGCTCCTTTTGGAACAACTTCTGCACCGTAATCGCCCATGCGTTTGTTGATTTCTATATCTTCATCTTCAAGTTTTATTGCTTGTTCTATTAATTCTTTTATAAGTTCTTTGATATTTGAATTTGAAGAATTGATTAATTCTATTTGTTTTTCTACTGCCCAACGAAGATTTACTGCAGTTGGTCTGCAACTTATTAAATATTCAGCGCATTCTTTTAATTTTGTTTTAAATTCATCAATATTTTGAATTGTTTTTGCAAATTCTTGTGCGTATAAACATACTCCATGCGCACCAGCAATCCCAATAGCAGGAGCACCTCTGACAATCATAGTTTTTATCGCATCAAACATCTCTTGTCCAGTTTTTATTTCAATATATTTGTATTCATAAGGAATAAGTGTTTGGTCTATCATTTTTGAAACACCATTCATTTCCTCTTTTTGTGTCCATTCAATTGTTTTTATGTTTGATTTGAATTCAGCCATTATATATTTTCTCCTGTTTGTAAATATTCCTAGTTGTCTATTTCTATTTCAAAATTTTCATTTGCTTCTTTTTTTATTCCTGTCAAATATTCATACACATAAGCTGTTACAAGTCCAGAAAATGCATTCATTAATGCGCTTAAAATAGCTATAAATATGACAAGCATTACAAGAACAAAAAATCCTGATGCTTTTAATAAATAAAGTATTCCGTATGTATTGTAAGATTTAAAAATTAATCCGATTATTGATACAAGAGGAATAAATACGATAGAAAAAGCGATGAAAGAAACAAAACCAGAAATAGCACCTAAAATAGCTCCCTCTCTAGTGTTTATTATTCCAATTGCATCATTTTTTTTCATATAAACAAGAACAATTGCAGATACGCATAAAATTAAGGCCATAAAAGCGAAAGTTTTTATAAATGGAATAAGTGTTATTACTCCAAGTATTCCACCTAATATTGCACTTAATATTGCTATTTCTTTCATTAATAATTGGTTCATAGTTATGTTCCTTTCAAATTATACGTTAGAAAGAATTTTCGGATTATTTCTAACATGACAAATCGCTATTGCCATTGAATCTATTGTATCATCTAAACATGGTAAATCATTTCTTTGGAGAGTTAGTTTAACCATTTGTTCAACTTCTTTTTTATCTGCTCTTCCGTATCCTGTTAAAGTTTGTTTAACTTCAATAGGAGTGTATTCAAAGGCAGGAATTTTATTTTTTTCTAAAATCATCATTATAACTCCACGTGCTTCTGCAACAGGAATAATTGTTTTTTGATTTTTGAAAAAATATAGTTTTTCAACTGAAGCAATTTCAGGTTTGTATTTGTTGATTATTGTATCTAAGTCTTGAGAAATTTCTAGTAATCTTTTTGAATCAGATAAATTTTTGTCTGTTTTTATTGAACCAGAATGTAAAAGAGTAAAATTTTCACCGTCAAAATTTAAGACGCTGTAACCTACTATTGCCATTCCTGGGTCTATTCCTAAAATCTTCATACTTTAATTATATCAACGAGTTTTGTGTGGGCAAAAACTTAATTTTTCTATAAGGATTTGTACGTAAGTATAAGTGCGGACTTTTTTATTTTTTGAAAAATGGAATAATTGTTTAAGAAAAGGAGGTTTTATGAGTGAAAATAATGAACTTATATTGAAAACATTTGTCCCAGGGACAAAAGCAAAAGCTGACGAAGTTAATTCTAATTTTTCTATTCTTAAAAATGCCATAATTTCAAAAGCAAATGTGCAAGGAAGTCAAGTGCAACCATTCTTTTGTGCAGATGCAGAAGATGATTTACAGGCAATGAATAAAGGTCAAGTTAAAGCGATTCAAGATGAAATGGATGTAAAAATTCAGAAAATGTCATCTTTTTTCTGTGTTAAATCAGGAAATGTTACAGATGGAATTGCGGATTTATTTGATTTTTCTGGACTTGTAATTACTTTAAAAGTTGGAGGAATTTATCCGAATTTAGTTTGTTCTGATTATGAAGGAAATCAATATGTTTTTGATTCTTTTGATGATTTGTCAATGGTTGGTAAATCTGATGGAACATATAATATTTTTGTTGATTCGGAAGGCACTTTATATGTTAAAAAGAATACGATATATGTTCAAAAATCTATTCCACAAATGTTGGAAGATGATATTTGGCTTGATATGAGTGTAGAACCTATTGTTTGTAAAAAATATATAAATCAGGAATATGTTGAATTTTTTGATGTTCCGTTGGGTAGTGTGTGTATTGAAGATGGTGCAATAAGTAAAATTGAAACTTTTTCTTATAATCAAAATGGTTATACATTAAATGCAAATACAATAGGCAATTTTTATTATGATTATTCTTCTCCAGTAGATTTAGCTGTAAATACTGACCATGTTGTTCCTGCAAATGGGCTTTTGTATGTTTATAGTAATGATTATTATTCAAGTGCAACGATTTATTTGGATGGAACGCCTTATGATTATAATTATGCTAATAGTGTACAATCAAATAGTGGTCTTATGATTCCTGTCGTAAAAGGTCAAACTTGTCGTACTGTGACTTATTATAATTGTAATCTTTATTTTATTCCATTGGTGTTTAGAAGAAATGAAGTTTAGAAAGGAGTTTTTATGTATATAGGTGTGAGAGATGGTAAAGTTATAAGTTGGTCTGCAAAACCTTATGCAAATAGTATTTTTGTAGATGTAGATTATAAAACTTTTGAGGCAGAAAAGTATATATATGAAGATAATCAATTGAAAGATATTTCTTCAACTCAAGAATATAAAGAAAAACAAGAAGAAAAACGAAAAAGAGAGGTGTTGGTCCAGTTACAAGAAAAAATAACAGAATTAGATAATAAAAGAATTAGAGCTTTGGCAGAACCATCTATAAAAGATGAAACAACAGGTGAAACTTGGCTTGATTATTATAATTCACAAGTTTTATCAGTAAGAAATGAAATAACAAAGCTTCAACAAAATTAAATAACAAAATAACGTCATGACTAATTAGGGCATGGCGTTATTTTTAGTTTTTGATAAAATATTTTTAAAACAAGGAGAAAGTATAAATGACAGTTGGTGTTGATATAGAAGAAATATCAAGGTTTAAAGATAAATCTCAACATTTTTATGACAAAATTTTTACTAAAAAAGAACAAGAATATTGCTGTTCTTATAAACATCCAGAAAGTCATTATGCAGTAAGATTTTGTGCAAAAGAAGCCGTTATAAAAGCAATTTGCGCATTGGATATGAACCCTCCTTTTATGTCAGAAATAGAAGTTTTGAAAGAAAAAGAATATCCCGAAATTAGACTTCCTAAAAAAAATGGATATGAAAAATTAAAAATAGATGTTAGTCTTTCACACGATAAAACAAAGGCTATCGCATTCGTTAATATAAATGTTTGAGCTTTATGCCCACTTTTTAAAATTTTGAAACCTTGAAAAATTTTTTAACTAATACTTTTGGGTAAAATTAAAAATTTAGTATTGACATGGAAAATGTCTATTCGTGCATTTTTCAGCATGATGAAAAATGTCAAAAAATTAATTGTAAAATTTTGTAAACATGATTTTTGAAATACGTTTGATATTTCTTGACTATCTTCATGGTCGTAGTACGATAGAATAACATGGAAAACCATGTCTTGTCAGAATATAAATAGCAAAATTTTTTAGTACGTACACCATATATAATAAGCTTAAGAGGTGAATTAATGTCGACAACAAAATATGCAAAAAGAGTAACTCCAATGGGTATTCCTGCAACCAGATTGGATGATTTACCAGACCTAATTGAAGTGCAAAAAAAATCATTTGAATGGTTTTTAAAAGAAGGTTTAAAAGAAGAATTATTGTCTTTTAGCCCTATTAAAGACTATACAGGTAGATTAGAATTACACTTTTTACCAAACTATACGTTTGATAATCCAAAATACAC
>JAZLGV010000038.1:0-30704 GCA_045616505.1 Candidatus Gastranaerophilaceae bacterium
AAATGGTGATATGGAAAAAGCTATGGAAGCTTTAAGACAAAAAGGTATCGCTTCTGCTGAAAAGAAAATGGGCAGAATTGCTGCTGAAGGTTTAGTTGCTTCAGTTGTTGATGGTAACAAAGGTGCTATGGTTGAAGTTAACTGCGAAACTGACTTCGTTGCAAAAAATGACGATTTCAAAGCATTAACTCAAAACTTAGCAAAAGCAGTTTTGAACGAAAACCCTGCAGACGTAGATGCTTTCTTAGCTTCTACTTGCAAAGAATGTGGTAAAACTATTCAAGACGTTATCAAAGAAAAAATTGCTTCAATCGGAGAAAAAATTACATTCAGAAGATTTGCTTACGCTGAAGGCAATGTATCTACATACATTCACAATGGTAAAATTGGTGTTCTTCTTGTAACAGATAAAAAAGATGAAGAATTATCAAAAGATATTTGCTTACATATCGCATCTTGCGCTCCTGAATATCTTGCAAGTACAGATATTCCTGCAAGTGTTCGTGAAGAAGAAAAACGTATTGAAATGGGTAAAGAAGATTTGCTTAAAAAACCTGAAAACATTAGAGAAAAAATTGTTGAAGGTCGTTTACACAAAATTCTTGCTCAAAAATGTTTGTTAGAACAAGCATTTGTTAAAGATCCTAACCAAACAATCGCTCAACTTATCGAAGGTAAATTGAACATTGTTAAATTCGATAGATATGTATTAGGTGAAGGTCTAGAAAAAAGACAAGAAAACTTCGCAGAAGAAGTTGCAGCTCAAATGAAGGGCTAATTAAATCCAATGAATTGATTGAATAATTTTATTGATTCGGATAAAAAAGTCGGTTTGTGAATTTCGCAAACCGACTTTTTAATTTTGTTTATAATGTTTTATTTTATTTGCATCTTGAAAAAACTTCTACATTGATATCGTCAAATGTATTTTGTGAGAAATAAGCACAAGCTGCAACCATTGCTGCATTGTCTGTGCAATATTTCATTTGAGGTGCGTTTACTTTGTAACCTTCTTTTTCAAGGTCAAAGAATTTTTTTCTTATTTCTGAATTAGCTGCTACACCACCTGCTAGAACAACTTGTTTGTAGCCTTTTTCGTCTAAAACTTTTTTAACTTTTTTTAGTAATGTAGAAGAAACTGTTTCTTGAAAACTTGCGCAGATATCAAGTGTTAATGGATTGTCTTGTTCAAGTGTTTCTAAATTGTTTTCTTGTTTTACTTTTTGAGTTAATCTTAAAACTGCTGTTTTTAAACCACTCAAGCTAAATTCATATTCTCCGACTTTTGCTTCAGGGAGTTTATAAGCATGTGGATTTCCACTTCTTGCTAATTTATCTAATAATGGTCCTCCAGGGTATGGCAAACCGATTAGTCTTGCAACTTTGTCGTAAGCTTCACCTACTGCATCGTCAATTGTTTCTCCAATAATTGTTTGTTCTTTATGTGATTTAACTTCGATTATTTGAGTATGTCCACCACTTACTAAAAGTGCGATAAAAGGTGGCTTTAAATCTGTATCAATATAATTTGCTGCAACGTGTGCGTGTAGGTGATTGATACCTATAAAAGGTTTGTCATAAACAAGCGCAAGTGTTTTTGTTGCATTTAAACCGACAAGCAAAGCTCCAACAAGTCCAGGGCCAACTGTTCCTGCAAAAGCTGTAATATCTTCAGGCTTTAGGTTTGCTTGAGATAATGCTTCTTCGATAATTACATTAACTGCTTCTAAATGTTCTCTAGCCGCAATCTCTGGTATAACTCCACCATATTGTGCGTGTGTCTTTATTTGAGAAGCAACAACATTTGCTAATACTTCTCTTCCGTTTTTTACAATGGCACAAGCTGTTTCATCGCAACTTGATTCAAGTGCCATTATAATATTGTCGTAACCAGAGTTTTCTCCCATTTTTATTGGGGTTTCGCTAAATAGTGTATTTTTTTCGATATTCATAGTATTATTGTATAGCAAAAAGAAAAAAGAAAAAGGTACAAAATTGACATTTTTAGATAAAGCAAAAATTAGAGTAGTATCAGGACACGGCGGAAACGGCATGGTTGCTTGGCGTAGAGAAAAATATGTTGATAAAGGTGGCCCTGCTGGTGGCGATGGTGGCAAAGGCGGTGATGTATATTTTGTCGCTGATGAAAATCTTTCAACATTGATGGATTTTAAATATAAATCTGTATTTAAAGCAGAAGCAGGTGTTAATGGTCGTATTAAAAATCAACATGGAGCTTGTGGAAAAGATTTATATATAAAAGTTCCATTAGGTACTGTTGTAAAAGATGTTAAAACAGGAAAGATTATTGGTGATTTGACTAATGCTGACGATACTATGCTTGTTGCAAAAGGTGGTAGAGGTGGTAGAGGAAATGCAAGATTTGCTACTGCTCAAAAAAGAGCTCCTCAATTTTGCGAGCCTGGTGAACCTTCTATTGAAAGATGGTTAGAACTAGAATTGAAATTGATTGCTGATGTAGGTTTGTTAGGTTTACCTAATGCTGGAAAATCCACTTTGATAAGTGTAATAAGTTCTGCAAAACCAAAAATTGCAGATTATCCTTTTACAACATTAGTTCCAAATTTGGGTGTTGTTTCAAAACCTGATGGTGATGGTTTTGTAGTGGCAGATATTCCAGGACTTATTGAAGGTGCTTCAGAAGGTGTTGGTTTAGGGCATGAATTTTTGCGACACGTTGAAAGATGTAGATTTTTGTTGCATATCGTTGATTTGACATTGGAAAATCCAATGGAAAATTATAAAAAAATTAATGAAGAATTGAAAAAACATTCAGAAAATTTAGCTTCTTTATATCAAATAGTTGCATTGAATAAGATTGATGCTATTTCTCAAGAAGATAGAGAAAAATATTTGGAAGAGTTTAAAAAAGTTGCAAAAGATGTATTCTTGATTTCAGCTGCAAGTCAAGAAAATGTAGAAGAATTAAAAACCTTTATGTCAGTAAAAGTTGATGAAATTCCAAAACCTGAAATTAAAATTGAGGTTGAGGAAGATACAGGTGCTTATGACAATGACGATAGTCATTTTGAAATAACAAAAATAAACAAAAATACTTTCGTTGTTTCAGGTGGTAAAATTAAGCGTTTGGCAAGTGTTACAGACGCAAGAAATCTAGAGCAAGTTTGGAGATTACAAAATATTTTCAAAGATATGGGTGTCTTTGAAGCTTTAGAAAAACAAGGTGTAAAAGATGGTGATACGATAGTAGTTGAGCATCTCGAATTTGTTCATTATGAAGAGCAGTTGTGGGAAGGTGCAAACGCAGATAAAAAGGATTAAATCGTCATCTGTTAGTATGATGGTCTAAATTTTTATCAATCATTTGTTTGATGGTCTAAATCCATAATATTCATCAAAGGGTTGATGTTTATTTTTAGAAAATCTGACAAAATATAAGAGGATTGAGAGAAAGATTTTCTGCGAAGGAAAAATACATGCAACAAAACGTAAATGAAGAATCATTGTTAAGGTATTTAAAAACACCAGATGAATTATCATATTGCACTGATATTTTGAAATTAAATAATCAAATTTTGGAACAACATTTTTTATTAGAAAATATTTTGGTAAAAAATTTAACTTTACGATATAATACAAACAGATAGTATTATATTTTGAGGTGAATATGTTTGGAAGTGAAAAAATAAAGAATGTTTTAGCATACTTGTTTTGTGTTGTGTTTGTTGCAGCACTTGTAGTTATAGTTGTTAAAAACGTAGGAATGAGTGAATTTTTTAATTCTATTGAAAATAAAACTTTTGATATAAGACAAAAGATTTTAGTATCTTCAAATTATAAAAAAGTTAATAAAGATATAGTTTTAATCACAGTTGATGATGCAAGTTATGAATATTTGGTTGAAAGATATGGCGAATGGCCTATTTCAAGAAGTGTATATGCAGATTTAATAAATTATGTAGAAACTCAAAAACCAAAAGCTCTTGCGTTCGACTTGATGTTTATTAAATCTATGAAAAGTAAAACAAATGATGATGCAAAATTAGTAAAAGCCTTGAAATCTTATGATAATGTTTTCACTTCTATGAATTTGGATAATCAATCAGAAGAAGTTAGAAAAGCTGTTGATTTAGATAAGAAATTTTCTGTTAATGTAGAAAATAAATCTTCAATAGACTTTGTAAAAGAAGCAGGTTTTTCAAACTGTCGTGCTATACTACCTCAAATTCTTGAAAACACTCCAAATGTAGGTATGATAAACGTATCTCGTTCAAATGACGGTGTTTTGAGAAAATTACCTATGTTTATGGTTTATAAAAATCAATATTATCCTCATTTAGCAATGATGGTTGCTCAAAAATCAATTGATGATAATACTAAAGATTTTGTTGTATCACAAAATGGAACAGTTAAGTTTGCTAATAGAACAATCCCTGTTGATAAAGATGGCGGAGTTATTCTTAATTGGTATGGTTCAGCAGGTTCTACATTTACAGAAGTTCCATTATACAAAGTTGTAAAAGCTATGTATGGTGATAAAACTCAAAAATTAGATTTCTCAAATAAAATTGTGTATGTAGGTACAACTGCAGTAAGTTTATTTGATACAAAAACAGTTCCTGTTGATAAAGTTTATCCAGGAGTAGAAATTCATACAACATTTATTAATAACTTTATAAATAATGAATTTATAAAACGTGTAGATGTTTCAGTAGATGTAATTGTAAGTTTGATATTAGCATTGATTGTAGGTTTTGCAGTTTATAAATCTCCAACAGTTGTGATATCTCTTTCACAAGTTCTTATTGCATCTTTAGGTTATGTAGTATTTACATATTTTATGATGAAGTATTGTAATTTGTGGCTTGCAATTGTTGTTCCTGTATTGGCAATTGTAGTTACTTTTGTTGCGGTTTATATCTTTAAATTTATTATTAAATCAAGAGATTTTGAACATCAATATAAATTGGCAACAACAGATGGTTTGACTGAATTATACAACCATAGATATTTCCAAGAACAAATGATTGCACAAATTGCAAATTCAAAAAGATATAATTTGAATTTTTCAATGATAATGTCAGATATTGACTTTTTCAAAAAATTCAACGATGTACACGGTCACCAATCTGGCGATGCAGTATTGAAACAAGTTGCTGCAAAATTAAAGAAAAATGTTCGTTCAAGTGATTTTGTATGTAGATATGGTGGTGAAGAAATGACTATCATTTTACCAAATACAGATTATGAAGAAGCAGTACATACAGCTGAAAAACTTTGTGCATTAATTGCTGAAAAACCATTTAAACTTGCAAATAATAAAGAAAGCAATGTTACTGTAAGTTTGGGTGTTTCAACTTATCCTCAAGATGGTGAAGATTCAGCAACTATAATCGCTGCTGCCGATAAGAGATTGTATAACGCAAAAGAAAATGGAAGAAATCAAGTAGGCAAGTAGTTGTTATTTTTTGAAAAATAGTTTATTATAAGATTAATAGTTAAAATTCGGATACGAAAGGAGCCGTAGAGAATGAATATCAAGGATGAAAAATACTTATTGTTTTTATTGAAAAAAGAACATTATGGTATTCCTATTTTAAGAGTTAATGAAATTATAGGTATGACTGAAATTATTCCTATTCCGGCTTCTCCTCATTATATGAAAGGTATAATTAATTTGAGAGGCAGAATTATACCTGTAATCGAATTGAGAACAAAATTTGGTTTACCAGATAAAGAACCAGACGAACAAACATGTATAATTATTGTTGAACGTCCAGTTGATAACAATGTGGCTTTAGTTGGTTTATTAGTTGATAAAGTTGCCGAAGTTGTTACAGTGTTCGGTAAAGATGTTGATTACCCACCACAATATGGTCAAGAAGGTGCTCAAAGCTATTGGAGTGGTGTTGGAAAAGTTAAAGACGAAGTTGTTATGCTTTTAGATATAGATGCAATTCTTACAAAACAAGATATTGTCGCAATATCAAAAGATGCAAGAATGTAGTTTGTTTTTAAATAAAAATGGCGATGATTTTATATCATCGCCATTTTTTTATGTTGCTTGGAAATTATCTGTAAGTGTTAATTTTACTTTTCCTGCTTCTGGATTCATTAATTCGATTATTATTTGATTGATGCCGTCTTTTAGGCAGTTAGCACCTTTTAATAATAAAGTTCCTTCTTGTCCTAATCTAAATCCAATTGGGTGTTCTTCGTTTACATCTTGTGCTTCAATTTCGGTTCCTTGAGTCATAAATTTTACTTTTGGTGCTTCAAAAACTTCTTCGTTGATTTTAATGAAGCTAAAACCACTAATGAATCCAGGTCCTAAAACATTTTTTAGTTTGAAACAAACTCCTTCTGCAGTTTGCGTCAAAGAGCCTTTTTGGTAAACTCTTTTCAGTAGAAATTCAGGTACAATACTCATATAAACTCCTTAAATTAAGTGAAAAAATGCGTATGTTAATAAAAGAAACCTGATTGGGATTAGAATATTTGGTGAACTTCCTTGTCACCTACTCGTATTATAACATTTTTTAAATCGTTTTTAAAGTCCCATGCTGTTTTTATGTGAGAACTTTTTTCCCAAATAACTATATCAATTTGATTTTCTTCTTTTAAAAATGGCTCAGGTAAATAAAATTCTTCCTGTAAAGAAACATCATTTGTGTTTTTTAGGTATCGTCCTATTTTTACACCGTTAATAAAAATAGTTGCTCTATCGTATGCAAAGTCTTTCATTGATAGGTATAGAGGTTTGGTAAAGTGTCCTTCTTGTGTTTCTCTTTTGAATGTTTTTGAAAGTCTTGCAAGATAAGGACATGTGCTTTCTCTTTTGTCATTTCTCTCAAATGCAAATTTTTCTCTTGCATAGAAAGTTAAATCAATTTTTGGAGTTGTATTAAATTCGACAAGTCCTCTTGGATTGTTTGTTTCTCCAGAAAAACCTTTGTCAAAGCCTATGTTTTGAACTAAAATAGTAAGTTCGTTTTTATCTTTGTTTAAGATTTCTTTGTTTAGTGGTACAGAAATAGTTTCTGCTACTTGTTGTAATTTTTCGTATTTATAACTATTTCTGTTTAGGATTTCTTTACCGTTTATGTAAACAGAAAATAGGTGTCTTGCGCTTAGTGTTATTTCTTCAAGAGTATTTGGAATTTGAGTTTTATAGAAGATAAATTCTCCATATTTTTCAATTGCAAGACAATCATAAGTTTCTTTTGGTAGTTTGTCCCAAGTTGAATAATTGTAGTCATAATCAAGCTCAGGAGCGCAAAAAGTTATATCAAAATCTTTTAGTTCGATTAATTCTTTTTTGCCTTCAAATTTTAAATTGGTTTTAGAAAAACCGTTTTTTATGTCAAAATATGCTATTTCTGAATTTTCTGAGATTGCAATTCTTCCATTTGGATAAACATAGTCTGCATTGAATATAACTTTATTGTCAATAATCCATGTTTTATCGCTTGTTTCTCTTGAGATAAATACGAATTCTGTCAAATTTCCGTCTTTTTCGTATTTTTTGTTTTCAAAATCTTTTTTATTTGCAGAAATTGTTTCGTTTTTGCCGTTAAATTCAATATTTATATTTGCATCTTTGTCTTGGAATATAAATATAACTTCTTTGTTTTCGTCTTTTAGTCTTGCAAAAATCTCTGCATCAGAAAAAAGTATTTTGCAAGTTAATAAATCCAAATTTTTTGGACAAATTTTCATATCAAAAGGTTTGATATTTACATTGAAAGAGTCAAAAGATATATCTTTCGTTTCTGTATTCATGTTTCTTATGAATAGCCATTCGCAATTATTTGTTTTGTTTTCTCTTGTTACGGCATACATATTTTCGCCAAAATCCAAATTTGTGCGATTTTCTGTATTTGTAAGGTCAAAAGAGTTTAAGAAATAGTTTATTTCTTTTGCTTTTCTAAAGTTTTCTTTTATTGAACCATATTCGTCAATTCCTGCTGTGAATTCATAGCTTGTGTAAACTTCATCGCAAGCCAAATCATTCCAAGATGTTCCTCCAATTGCCATATAATGATTGAAAAGAGTTACACCTTGTGAAATAGCGGTTTTTGTCATTATGTTTATGTGTTCTTTTCCAAACACTTCTCGCATTGCTTTATAGCCAATGCCATCCCATTTGTCAAACCAACCACATTGCATTTCAACTATAAAAGGTGGTGCATCTTCTTTAGACATTCTTACCATATCTTCATAGTTGTCTAATGTGTCGAAACAGAAGTTATCTTGTTTCCAGTTTTGGTTTGGGTTTATATAAGGATAAATATCGCTACCGTAAATATCTACAACATCAGCCCATAATCCTGCGTTAAAAGCATCGTTGTGGAAAATTGGACAAGTTATACCTCTTTCTCTTACCATATCGTAAAGTTCTTTGAGGTATGTTTCATCCATTTCATCAGTAGAATATTCGTTTTCTATTTGGAATAAAATGACATTATCAAATTCTTTTATTATTGGAATGATATTGTCGTACCATTCTTTAATGTACTCCATATATTTTGGAGAATAAGTATAAGTTGAATTAATTCTGTTTCTAGGTACAACATCTTTTTCTTTTAATAGCCATAAAGGAAGTCCGCCAGCACTTATTTCAGCGTTAATAAAAGGCCCTGGTCTTGCAATGACAAACAATCCTGTGTCTTTTGCGGTTTGTAAAATTTTTCTGACATCTTTTAGTCCTGAAAAATCATATACACCTTTTTGGGGTGAATGATAACCCCAATTAAAATATATATCAACGGCGTTATAGCCAGCAGATTTCATTTTTTTAAATCTATTTTTTGCCAGCTCAACACTAGGCGTTCTAAAATAATGAAACGCCCCGCTTTTTATAAATACTCTTTGACCATTAATGATTAACGAATTTCTATCATACGTTATATCCATTTTTATATTTTGATACAAATTGTGAAATTTTGCAAATTATTTTACAAATATCCCCTTTTTAGGGTAATATTTATTTGTTATTATTTTGAAAAGAGTTTTTTGTAATAAAAAGGAGACTTTGTATGGAATTTACTTTATCTGATATTATTGCTGCAACTAATGCAAAGGTTTTAAAAAATTATTCAAAAGAGCATGATGCTTATTTGATTTCAACAGATACAAGAACTATCGAAATGGGACAATTGTTTTTGCCTTTAAAAGGTGAAAATTACAATGGTGAAGATTTTATTGAAAAAGCTGTTCAAAGAGGTGCATCTGCTGTAATTTGTACAAAAACTTGCGATGTTGATTGTAATTTAATTTTGCAAGTAGAAGATACAACACAAGCTTATTTGCAATTGGCAAAATATTATAAAGATAAAGTAAATCCAAAAGTTGTTGCAATAACAGGTAGTAGCGGCAAAACAACTACAAAAGAAATGGCATATTCTGTAATAAGAGAAAAATACAGCACACATTGTTCAGAATTGAATTATAACAATGAAATCGGTTTGTGTCGTACAATTCTTTCTATGCCAAGAAGAACAGAAGTATTGATTGTTGAAATGGGCATGCGTGGTTTAGGAGAAATTGAATTACTTTCTCAATATGCAGAACCAGACATTTCTATTATTACAAATATTGGTACTTCACACATTGGCAGATTGGGTTCTAAAGAAAATATCGCAAAAGCAAAATGCGAAATTATTTCTCACCAAAAGCCAAATGGTATTTTGATTGCAAAAGCTGATAAATTAGTAAGTGATATTGTTGGTGATGCTATTTATTATTCTTTTGAAAACGCACATATTACACAAAGAAAATCTACAAAACAAAAATTTGAATATCAAGGTTATGAATATGAAATTGGTGTAATTGGTGACCATAATGTAGAAAACGCAATGGCAGTAATTGAACTAGGTCATTATTTGAATATTGATGATGAATTAATTGCAGCAGGTTTATTAAAATTTAAACCAATTCGTAAACGTTGGGAAGTTGAAGAAATTAATGGTATTAAAATTATCAATGATGCTTATAATGCAAACCCAGATTCTATGAAAGCTTCAATTAAAACATCTATGGATAATTATCCAAGTGTTCTTTTTGTTCTTGGTGATATGGCTGAATTGGGTGATAAAGAAGTTGAATATCATAAAGAAATAGGTGAATATTTGAAAGAATTTAACGGTCGTTTATTAAAAGTTGCGACAGTTGGTAAACTTGCAAAAGAAATTTCTGATGTGTTGGCAGATACTGAAATTGAGTCTGTTAATTTTGAAACAAAAGAAGGTGTTGCAAAATATATTCTTGATAATGCTTCTTTTGGTACTACAATAGTTTTAAAAGCTTCTCGTTCGATGAAACTAGAAGATGTAGTAGAAGAAATTAGAAACGCAAAGTAGGTATATTTTATGATAATGGCAATAATAGCTTTTTTGTTGGGTAACATTTTATGTATGTTATTCGGTATTCCGTATATTGATTTTTTGAAAAAACATTTGTTTAATCAATCAATAAAAGATGTAGCGCCGAAAACTCATGCTAAAAAAGAAGGTACTCCAACAACCGGTGGTGCGTTTATTATAGTTGCCATTATTCTTGCTTCTGTTATTACATTGATGATGGCAGAAAAAATGACAAATATTGCGTATATAATTTTGCTAACTCTTGTTTTTTACACTTTCGCTGGTTTTCAAGACGATTTCTTGAAAATTAAAGGTAAAACAAACGATGGTTTATCTGCTAGAGGTAAGTTAGTAAGACAGATTTTGATTGCTCTTTTGCCTACAATTTTTGTAATGTTAAAAGGACAAACTGATATAACTGTTGGTCATTATGTTTTGCAAATGGGTTGGTTATATCCAATTTTAGCAGTATTCATAATTACAGGCGCATCAAATGCGTATAATTTGACTGATGGGCTTGATGGTTTAGCGGCTTCAACAGGTTTTCCAACATTTGTAGCAATCGCAATAATTGCAATGTTTTCAGGATATATGCAAATTACTATAATCGCTTCTGCAACAGCAGGTGCGTTGTTAGGATTTTTGAAATATAACAAACCAAAAGCTGAAGTATTTATGGGAGATACTGGTTCTTTGGCAATAGGTGGTTTGCTTGGAACTTTGGCAGTCGTTGGTAAATTTGAAGTTTTACTTATTGTGCTTGCAGCTTTGTTTGTTTCTGAAACATTGTCTGTAATCATTCAAGTTACAAGTTTTAAAACTACTGGAAAAAGAGTTTTTAAGATGGCGCCTATTCACCACCATTTTGAACTTTTGGGATGGAGTGAAAAGAAAGTTGTTACTGTTTTTGCTTTAACTTCTGCTTTTTGTTCATTCATAGCGTTAGTTTTATTTTATGTTTTTTATTTGAGATAGTTTAGTCGGGGTATAAAATTGAATTGGTTTGATAGAAAAGTTTTAATTTTAGGCTTGTCAAAAAGTGGTATGGCAGCTGCAAAATATCTTTCAAGAAAAGGTGCTGATGTTTATATAACTGAAATCAGAGAAGAAAAGCCAGAAGATAAAGAAAAATTAGAAGAATTAAAAGCGTGTGATATTCACGTGGAAATGGGACATCACTCCGATGAGTTTTTATCAGATTTATATTTAGCTGTTACAAGTCCGGGAATTCCACCAAAGAGTGAAATTTTTGAAAAATTAAGAGAAAGAAAAGTTCAAATAATTTCTGAAGTAGAATTGGCTTATCAAGAAACAGGAAAACCTTTTGTCGCAATAACAGGTACAAATGGTAAAACTACAACTACTACTTTAGTTTCTCACATTTTGGGTAAAAAATATAACGCTCCAGCTTGTGGAAATATAGGTGTTCCACCTTGTGAATTTTTGTTTGATGAAGATTTAGATTATTTTGTTTGTGAAATGAGTTCTTTTCAAATAGAAACAAGTTCTTCTTTCCAAGCTCAAATTGCTTGTTGGCTAACTTTTACACCAGACCATTTAGACTGGCATGGTGGTTTAGAAAATTATTTCAACGCAAAAGCAAAAATCTTTTTACCACCTCAAGAACCTGCATTTGGTGTAATTAATGGTGCTGATGAAAAATTGTTGGAATTTTCTAAAAAAGTGAAAAATTGCTTCTTATTTGATAAAGAAGTTGAAGACAATTGTTGTTATATAAAAAATGAAAAAATTTATTTAAAAAGAAGAAAAGTAGAAGAAGAAATTATTTCTTTGGCAGATTGTCCGTTGGTTGGACAACATAATTATCAAAATATTATGTGTTCTATCATCGTTGCAAAACTTGTTGGTATTGAAAACGAAGTTATTGTTGATGCGATAAAAGAATTTAAAGCGCCTGAACATCGTTTGGAATACGTTACAGAAATAAACGGTATCGAATTTTATAATGATTCTAAAGCAACAAATCCTGAAGCTTCAATTGTTGCAATAAAATCTTTTAATAATGGAAATACTGTTTTGATTGCAGGCGGTAGAGATAAAAATACTGATTTAAAAGAATTTTGTGAAGAAATAAAAAAACATATAAAAACCGTGGTTTTGATAGGTGAAGCAAGTGAACGATTTGCAACAAACTTGAAAGATTGCGGCTTTGATAATATAATTTTTAAGGATAGTATGGAAGCTGCGATAGATGAAGCGATTAGTTTAAAACCAAAAGTAGTTTTATTGTCGCCAGCTTGTGCAAGTTTCGATATGTTCAATAGTTTTGAACATCGTGGGGAAGTATTTAAAAATTATGTCTTACTCAAGAAATAATTTTAAAGAACCAGTACCTTATGAATCTCAAATGGGTACAATAATATCGCCACCTGATAAAACATTGGTGGTGGTAGTTGCTTTTTTGGTTATTTTAGGAATTATGTCTATTTTTTCGGCAAGCGCTCCTAAAAGTATGGAATCTGGTTTGAACCCTGCTGAATTTGTATTGAAACAATTAGTTTTTATGGTTATTGGTATATTTGGAATGAAATTCTTTTCAAATTATGACTATAAAAAACTAGAAAAATGGACAATGCTTTTTACTATAGCGATTTTAGTTTTACTTGCATTAGTTGATTTTACTTCTTTGGGGGTAACGGTAAACGAGGCAAAACGTTGGATTAATTTCGGTTTTTTCCAATTTCAACCGTCCGAATTCGCTAAGCCTGCTGTTGTAATGTTATTGGCATCAGCTTTTTACAAAGATTCGGCATTATTTAAAGAGCAAAAATTGATATATTTTCTTCCGATTTTGTTTATGATTTTTATGGTCTATAAGCAGCCGAACTTAAGTATGGTAATTTTACTTTTGTTGACTTCGCTTGTAATGTATTTAAGTGCTGGTGGACCTATGCGTCTATTGTTATATATGTTCGGTTTTGGTGTATTTGCCGTTACAACAGCGAGTGTGACAAAGCTTATCAGACCTTATCAAATGTCACGTATTATGATTTGGTTAAATCCAGAATCTGATCCATTTGGTGCCGGATATAACGTAATTCAATCAATGGTAGCCTTTGCAACGGGTGGTTTTTTAGGTGTTGGGTATGGAAGTTCAAAACAAAAATTGGCTTGGCTTCCAGAAGCACATACAGACTTTATTTTTGCTGTAATAGGCGAAGAATTAGGTTTTATAGGCTGCTTTTTAGTAATTGGCTTGTTCTTGACTTTGATACACAGAGGATTTTTTGTTGCTTCAAAATGTCCTGATATGTATGGTAAATTATTGGCAGTCGGTATTACTTTTTCATTAGGTTGCCAAGCATTTTTGAATATGAGTGTAGCAAGTTCATTCTTACCAGCAACAGGTGTTCCGCTTCCATTTATCAGTTATGGTGGTTCATCATTGATGGTTTCAATGTTTATGGTAGGAATATTGTTAAATATTTCTAAAAAGAGAATAAAGAAGATAAGAGTACAATCAAATGTTAGATACTTGTAAAAAACAAAAATATGTTTATTTTGTAACGGGCGGTGGCACTGGTGGTCATATTTATCCTGCTATTGCTATTTGTGATAAATTAAAAGAAGATTTGGAAACTAAAAAAATTTATTATGTAGGTAATCCAAAAAATTTGGAATATGATATTGTTTCAAAAGCTGGTTATGAATTTTTGCCAGTTAATGTTTCTGGAATGCCAAGAAAATTAGGTTTTGGGCTTATTGTTTGGTTGTTTCAATTACAATTTGCGATATTTAAAGCTTTGTTTTATGTTATGAAATATCGTCCAAATGCAATAATTGGTACAGGTGGATATGTATCTGCACCAGCATTGTTTGCAGGTGTTATTGGTGATGTTCCGTTGATGATTCATGATTCTGACGCAAAACCTGGGATTGTTTCAAGATATATCGCATCTAATACAAAAGCCATTTCAGTTGCATTTGAATGTGCGAAATCATATTTAAAATCAAATAATATTTCTGTTAATGGAAATCCAATACGTGATGCTTTTAAGACTTTGACAAAAGAAGAAGCACGTAAAAATCTAGGTATAAAAGAAAAAACAACTCTTTGTATAATGGGAGGTTCTCAAGGTGCAAAATCTATAAATAATGCCGCTGTTGAAATCTTAAAAATATTGTCAAAAGATTATGATATTCAAGTGATTTTCCAAACAGGGAAGAAAAAATTTGATGATGTTGTAAAACGATTAAAAGAAGTTTATCCAGAATACGAAACAGATTCAAATTTAATGGTACGTCCTTATTTCGATAATATGACTGAAGTTTTAAAAGCATCGGATATAGCCGTTTCAAGAGCAGGTTCATTGAGTTTGTCAGAAATTTGTGCTTGTTCAATAGCTTCTATTTTAATTCCATATCCTCATGCAGCAGCTGATCACCAACGAAAAAATGCAAGATTTATGGAAGAAAAAAGAGCTGCTTTGTATTTAGAAGATGCTGATACCACAAAAGATACTTTGTTGATTGCAGTTCAACAATTGTTAGATAATAAAGAAAAACTTTCTCAAATTCAAAGAAATTCTTTCGCACTTGCAAAATTGGATTCAACTGCGAATATCGTAAAACAGTTAAAAGGTATTGTAAAATGAGTTCATACCAAGATGTAGTTTCATTGCTTACATCTCAAGGTAAGTTTTATATTAAATTAGGCTTAGAAAGAGTTGGAGCGGTTTTAAATCTTTTAGATAATCCGCAAGAAAAATTAAAGTGTATTCACGTGGCAGGAACAAATGGGAAAGGCTCTGTTTGTGCTTGTTTAAGTTCTGTTTTGGCTAAAAAGTATAAAGTTGGACTTTTTACAAGTCCACATATTTTTGAATATACAGAGCGTATAAAAATTAACGATAAAGATATTTCAAAAGAAGATTTTGCAGATTTAACAGAATATGTCGTTAAACTTGCAGATAAAAATGATATTCACTTAACAGAATTTGAAATTTTAACAGTTGTAGCCTTTTTATATTTTGAAAAAAATAAAGTAGATTTAGTTGTTTTAGAAACAGGCTTGGGTGGAAGATTTGATTCTACAAATATTATAAGTAGCAATTTGTGTTCGGTTATTGTGCATATAGATTTTGACCATGTTGAAAGATTAGGCGATACGATAGAAAAAATTGCAACAGAAAAAGCAGGGATAATAAAAGAAAATTCTCCTTGTTTTGTAAATTCAAATAATTTGGGTTTAGATGTTTTTAAGAAAAAAGCATTATCTTGTAATTCTGAGTTAAATATTGTTGAACCATTAGAAGATAATTCTTGGATTTTAAAAAGTTCTGCATTAAAAGGTGTTTATCAAAAAGAAAATTTAGCCCTTGTAGAAGCCGTTATAACTTATTTGAATACAAAAGGTATAGTTATAGACCAAAGTGATTTGAAAAACGGTTTAATGAGTGTTTCTCATCCTTGTAGATTTCAGTATAACAAAGATTTGAATTTGATAATTGATGGTGGTCATAATCCAAACGGTGTTGAGGGATTAAGAAAAAGTTTAGATACATATTATCCAAATGAAAAGAAACGATTTGTTTTTGGTTGTCTAAAAACCAAAGATTATAAATCAATGATAAAGACATTGTTTAGAGCAGATGACGAAATTTATTTTTATCATTTTGATAATATAAACTCCTGCGAAATTGAAGAATTGATTACATCTTGTCCATATAAAGCAAAAAGTTTTGATGATTTTACACTAGATAAATCTAAACTAACTATTGTTTGTGGCTCTTTTTATATGATAAAAGAGCTAATGGAAAAAATAATTAAAAAGTAGTATTTGGTTAATCTTTTTGTCCAATGATAAAAGCGAGTTCAAGGTTTACAATAATGATGTAAATCCTCAACTCTTCTGATTGCTATGTTGATTATGCCCCATTATGGGGCATTTTCTTTATTTAATGATATATTGAGTTATTGTAAACAAATGTAAAGCTATCATGTTTCAAAAAAGGCAATTTTTTTAAGAGTATATACTTTTTATATATGTAAGCACAAGGTTCAAGAAAGAATTTACAAGAGAGTCAGATACAGGCTTATTGTATTCTTGATATGAAAAAAATATTAAAAAGGAGAGCACGATATGGCAGTCGGAGCACAAGATTACATAGACAAGTTGATTGTTAAAAAGTATGCAAAGGCAAAAGTGGATAATCACGATGTCGTTTCATCAATGGTAAGTCCTGAAAAAATGATGTCAGCGATGAATGATTATTCGACAGTTTCAAGAAATATGTTTTTGTTGCAACAGAAGTTGAAACAGGCATGTTCTTCTGTTAATAATGCTGGAGCTGTTTATAAAAGACGAGCATTAACATAATGTAAATATTTGTAAATAAACTCTAAAGTTTTTAATAAGTATGTCGATTATTTATATGTAAGTTAGATAAAAGAGTTTAGGAAGTTTTATTATGGCTATCGGACCACAAGATAATTTGGATGAATTATTAGTTCAAAAATATGCTCAAAAGCAGGTTAATGATCCTAAAAAACCTGAATCTACCATTGATCCAGATAAGATTATGTTGTCAATGAACAATTATGCTTTGGTGGGTAGATGTATGGCAGCCGTAAACAAAAGAATTTTAGCAGTAAGTTATTCCTTAAATGTGGAAAACGCACTTCATTCTTCTTATAGAAAAGCGTTTGTGTAATAATTAAGTATTTTGAAAGAAGCCCTGATTAAATTCAGGGCTTTTTATTATATAATTTTTTTATGAGCGATGAGAGAAAAATAATATTAGCATCAAATTCTCCAAGAAGAAAAAACATATTAAAAAATATGGGTTTGATTTTTGATGTTTGTCCTTCAAATTTTGAAGAAAAATTGAAAACTAATAAATTTGAATATAAAACGATAGAAAATTTAGCTTTTGGAAAAGCGAATGATGTAAAAGAAAAATATTTAAATGAAAAGAATGTTGTTATAATTTCTGCCGATACCGTAGTCGTGTTAGATAATGAAATTTTAGGTAAACCAAAAGATAAAAAACACGCATATAATATGTTGAAATCTTTGTCTGGTAAAACACATTTTGTTGTTACAAGTATTTGCGTCTTGAAATCTGATAGTGAAAAAGTGAATATTCAATCAACAACTACTTATGTTACTTTTAATTTGTTATCAGATGAAATGATAAATAATTATATTGAAAAATTTAATCCGTTAGATAAAGCTGGAGCATACGGAATACAAGAACTTCCAGATGGTTTTGTTTCTTCCGTAGATGGAGATATTGAAAACGTAATTGGTTTAAGTTCAAAATCATTAATTTCTATATTGAACGATGTTAAGTAATGTAACAATATTTATAAACCTTGAAATCGGTTCTTTTAAAATGTTTTTATAATATTGTAAGTAGATTAAAAAAAATAATAAACACAAGAGGGCAGAAAAATGGCAGAAGCTTCATTAAGTTTAAATATTCATAATTTAAGCCAGAGCAATAGTTATATTGAAAACCAAATGACTGATTTGATGATGGATTTGACAGATATAAATCGTCAAGCTCTTCAATTTACTCAGGATAAAAACCAAGCTTTGAAAAACGTTGAAGCTATGTATGGTAAAGATTCTTCTGCGTATGAACATTATAGCGAAGAAATTAATGATGACTTTGATTATAAAACAGCATTAGTAGAAGATGTTGAAATGCAAATTAATACTGAAAAATCAATTTTGGAAGCTCAACACAAAGCAAATGATACTTTGATTGAAGGTTTTAAAGCTCAACGTAAAGAAAATATCGCAAAAGATTTCGGATATTTCAAACATAGTAAATAATTAAAAAGAAATAATTAAAAAAATGAGCCACCTTAAAGGGTGGCTTATTTTTTGTTTATTGAGTTTGTAATATAATTTTTTTATGGATAAGAAACAAAGAAAATTAGGTGCTTTTATTGTTCCAACTGGAATAGGTGCAACAATAGGTGGGTATGCTGGAGATGCAAGTTGTTATGCAAAAGATTTTGCAAAACATTTTGATTTGATTGTAAATCCCAATGTAGTTAATGCTGCTTGTTTTTCCGGTATAACTGACGGAATGTTTTATGTTGAAGGTTTTAGTATTGATGAATTTTTTAAAGGTAATCTAAATCTTCTTCCCTCAAATGATAATAAGGTAGGAGTTGTTTTTGATAGTGGAATAACAGAAGATGTGAAAAATATTCATATAAATACGTTGAATGCGGTTAAATGTGTTTATGGTATTGATTGTGAATATGAATTTACTGAAAACCCAATAAAAGTTGAATTTTTTATTGATGAAAGTGGTATTTCGACAGGTAAAGTTTTAAACATAGAAGAATTGTTGAAAACTTCAAGAAATCTGATAAAAAAAGGAGCAACCGCAATTGCTGTTGTATGTCGTTTTGAAGAGGAAGAATTAAATTCAGAATATGAAAATGGCACAGGTGTTGATCCAGTTGGTGGTGTTGAGGCAATAATTTCGCATTATTTATCAAAAGAATTATGCGTTCCTGTTGCTCATGCTCCTGCGTTTGATGATTTTTCGATTTCAACAAAACTTGTAAATCCAAAATCAAGTGCCGAATACATTACACCAACTTTTTTACCTTGTATTTTGATAGGGGTGTCAAAAGCTCCGTTGCTTAGAAAAGAAAAAGTAAACGGTTCTTTATCTGTTGGTGATTTAGATTTTCTTGTAATGCCATATAATTCATTAGGTTCAATACCTGTTTTTGAAGCAGTAAAAAGGGGTATAAAAGTTTTTGCAGTTAAGGAAAATAAATCTTTGATTGATGTGGATAAAAATAAATTGAACCTTGATGGTATAATTGAAGTTGATACATATAAAAAATGTTTGGAGCAAATATTATAAATGAGTGTTTACTTTTTTTATGGTGATGAAGATTATTTGATGGAGCAAGAAATTTTAGCTTTAAGAAAGCAAGTTCTTGATAAAGATAATGCTTCAATAAATTATAAAGTTTTAGATAAATTTTCTTTTCCAGAATTAATTTCTGTTTTAAAAACACAATCTTTGCTTTTTGGAAATCAATTAGTTGTAATAAATTGTGAATCTTTGTATAAAGACTCTTTAGATGATAGTCAAATAAAACAAATTTCAGATGCTTTAGAAATCAATACCGATGCGTTGTGTGTTGTTTTTAAATATGTTTTTCCAAGAAATGAAAAGAAGAAACCTGATTCAAGAAAGAAAATTCACAAAGTTCTTACAAAATTTGCGCAAACTAAAGAATTTAAAGTTTCTTATCCAAGTTATCAAAATTTTTCTCCTTTTGTTGCGAAAGAGGCTAAAAAATTAAAAATATCTTTGGATAAAGAAGCGACAGAAACTTTAATTGATAGGGTTGGAAATAATTACAGAGAATATATAAATGAACTAGAAAAGTTGCGTTTATTAGCATATCCGGAAACCAAAATTACTGTGAAAATGGTAAAAGAAATTTGTATAAAAAATGAAGATATTTTCAAATTTATCGATTTATCTTTGAAAAAAGATAAAAGTTTGGCAATTCTAGAGTATCGTAAATTATTAGAAACACGACATCCGCTCGAAATTTTATCTACAACTCAAACGATGTTAAGAAAATGGATAACAATAAAAATGATGCAAAGTGAAGGTGTTTCAATTTCACAAATTGCACAGGCTGTAAATTCTGGTGAATGGCAAGTGAAAGATTTGTCTTCAAAATTAAAACCTTTATCGTTAAAAATGATGGTTGATTTAAAACAAAGATTAATAAATGCCGAAAATAGGCTTAAAACGGGTAAAGCTGTATTTGAAAGAGATGAAGTTGAATATGCTTTATTTTAAGGTTGTTCATCAATAATTGCATGAACTTGTTCATCAAATTCAGTTGTAGGAAGTTTATCTACTTTTAAAACACTTGCGATAGGTGTTAATCTTATTGTTGTTTCAGGTAAAGTTTTCAAAAATCTGTCATAGTATCCGCCGCCATAACCTAATCTGTTACAGTTGTTATCAACCATAAGTGCTGGCACAAAAACTATATCAAGAATATCTGGTTTGACAGATGGTGTGATAGGTTCCATTACATTATATTTTGATTTTACTAATTTGTCGCCATATCTGTATGGGCAAACAAGAATTTTATCTCCATCCATTTTTGGTAGATAAAATTTCTTTTTAGAACCTTTCATCAAGCCTGTTAAATTGATTTCGTTTTCTAATGGATAAAAAATCATAATGTTTTCAGCATCTTTATAAAAATCTGTTTCGACAACAGAATTTATTATTGCTTGGCTGATTTTGCTCATTTGCAATAAGCTTCTGATTTGTTTTGCTTTTTTTCTTAATGTTGCTTTTTCATCCATAGTTTTATTATATATTTGTTTTTGAACTCTTGCAATAAATCAAATAAACGAAAAATTTTGAAATTTTTTCAATATAAAAAATATTAAAAAAGCCACGAAACTCTTGTTTCATGGCTTTTTATGTTTTAGATGCAGAATTAGTTTTGACCCTTGAACGCATTTATGCCGATATATTTAGCGGCACAACCTAGTTCTTGCTCAATTCTAATTAATTGGTTATATTTTGCAGTTCTATCAGTTCTAGAAGCAGAACCTGTTTTGATTTGACCACTATTTGTTGCAACTGCAAGGTCTGCAATAAATGTATCTTCAGTTTCACCTGAACGATGAGAAATTATTGCTGTATATCCTGCGGAATGAGCCATTGAAATAGCGGCTAAAGTTTCTGTTAAAGAACCGATTTGGTTTACTTTAATAAGAATAGAATTTGCTATTTTCCTTGATATACCTTCTGATAATCTTTTTGTGTTTGTAACAAAAAGGTCATCACCGACAAGTTGGCATTTATGTCCGATACGTTTGGTTAGCATTTCCCAACCTTCCCAATCTTCTTCTGCCATACCGTCTTCAATAGATATAATCGGGTATTTGTTTACCCAAGATTCAAGATAATCAACCATTTCAGATTTTGAAAGAATTTTACCTTCTCCTGAGAAATTGTATTTGCCGTCTTCATATAATTCAGAAGAAGCTACGTCTAAACAAATTTTTATTTGGTCAGTTGTATAATTTGCAAGGCTTATTGCTTCTACTAATACTTCAAGTGCTTCTTCATTAGAATTTAAATTTGGAGCAAAACCACCTTCGTCACCAACAGATGTTGTATAACCTCTGTCTTGTAAGATGTCTTTTAAATGGTGGAAAACTTCTGTTCCCATTCTTATTGCTTCTTGGAAAGATGTTGCTCCAACAGGTGCAATCATAAATTCTTGAATATCAACATTGTTGTCTGCGTGTACTCCACCATTGATAACATTCATCATCGGAACGGGTAATGTTACTGCGTTTAATCCGCCTAAATATCTGTATAGAGGAATTTCATAAGCTAAACTTGCAGCTTTTGCGATTGCCAAAGATACTCCAAGAATGGCGTTAGCACCAAGTTTTGATTTGTTATTTGTTCCATCAAGTCTTAACATGATTTTGTCTATTTCATATTGGTCCGAAGCATCTTCTCCGATAATTTCAGGTGCAATTATATTGTTTACGTTATTTATTGCTTTTAAAACACCTTTACCAAGATATTTTTCATTATCGTTATCTCTTATTTCAAGAGCTTCAAAAATCCCTGTTGATGCTCCAGAAGGTACTGCTGCACGTCCAATAACGCCGCAAGATAATTTTACATCAACTTCAACAGTTGGGTTGCCTCTTGAATCAAGTATTTGGCGAGCTAAAACATCTTCTATATATGTTGGCATAACTCTTCTCCTTTTATAAACACTATCTTTACATTTGAAAGTATCGCATAAATATATATTTTTTTTCAGTTTATTACTGGATATTCTTAATATTTTTTAAAATCGAAAATTTTTCTATTCTACTATTTGTTAGATTATTACTAAAATGATTTTTGTACATCCGTCTAATGTTATATTTTTTCAAAAGTGTGAGAATGTGAAAAAAGGAGTATTTATGAGTGGATGTATATTGTTTTTTGATTTGAAAGAGTCTGAAAAAAATATTTTAAAAGAATTTAATTTAGACGAAAAAGAAATTTTATTTTTTAAAGAAAATTTAAATCTTAATACTGTAAAATTACTGTCAGAAGATTTGCGAAAGAAAACAGAAGCAATATCGGTTTTTATAACTTCTGAATTAACAGAAGATGTTATAAATCAATTTGAAAATTTGAAATTGATTGCAACACGTTCGACAGGTGTAAATCATATCGATTTAGAAACTTGTAAGAATAGAAGTATTGAAGTTAAAAATGTCAAATCTTATGGTGGAAAAGCAGTTGCGCAATTTACTTTTGCACTTATTCTTGCTCTTGTAAGAAAAGTTATTCCGGCTTTTGAAGATGTAAAACGTCATATTATAAATATTTCAAGTTACGAAGGACGAAATTTGAATAATTTAGTCTTAGGTGTCGTAAGTACAGGTGAAATTGGTAAATGCGTTTGTGAACTTGCAGTTGCTTTTGGTATGAAAGTTTTGGCTTATGATATTGAACATAAAGAAGAATTGAAAAGTTTAGAAAATTTTGAATATGTTTCTTTTGAAAATTTAATAAAAAATTCCGATATTATAACTATTCATAGTCCTTTTGTTTCTGATAATTATCATCTTTTCGGTGCAAAAGAATTTGAAAAAATGAAAGAAAATTCTTATTTGATAAATACATCAAGAGGCGAGCTCGTTGATATAAATGCACTTTATCAAGCAATGCTTTTAAATGAGATAAAAGGTTGTGCATTAGATGTTGTTGAATGTGAAAATATTAGTTTTTTTGATACGAATACTTTGAAAAAACTAAAAGATTCTACGAAGAAATGTCTTGAAAAATCAATAGTTTTACAAAAAATGGCAGAACTTCCGAACGTGATAATCACGCCACATATTGCATACAATACAAAAGATGCAATTGAAGAAATATTAGAGGTAACAATGAAAAATCTAGGTATATAGCCAAAATTTAGGCAAAAATAAAACCGACAGACTGTCGGTTAAAAACTACGTATTAGAAGAGAGGAATTAGAGAGTGTGGTCGAAACTCAACCACACTCATGATATGCCACGTTTTTTAATTTTTATAACAATATTTGAAAAAAAATATCGATTTTTGTTACATTTCTTATTATATTAATTTTTTTATTACAAAAAATAGTTACAAATAGCCTAATTTTATAAATGTTGTTACAATCGTCTTATGGATAATTTGATAGATAAATTAAAAGAAATTGGTTTTAACACCTATGAAGCGAAGGTGTATTTAGCGTTATTAAAAAAACATCCTGCAACCGGTTATGAAATAGGACAACTTTCTGGTATTCCACAAGCGAGAGCTTATGATACTTTAAAAAAATTAGCAAAAGAACAAATTGTGGTGGCTGATAATTCAAAACCTGTTAAATATATTCCTGTAAAGCCAGTTGAAGTGACAAGAAGAATAAAAAAGAAATTTTCTGCTTCTATTGATTATTTAGATAAAAATTTACCAATAGTAAAAGATGCTGTTTCAGAAACTGTAAAAGAAGAATTTGGCTTTGAAAAGTTTGATGAAAATGTAAAAGATATTTTGAGTTCTGCAAAGAAAGAAATATATATAGAACTTAGTGCAGAAGAATATAAAAAATTTCAACCATATTTGTTGGCAGCATATAATAGAGGTGTTGAAATTAAAATTTTGGGTTTAGGAAAATTTGAAAGTTCTTTTGGAAGTTTCATAAGTCATGCCAAATTTGAGACGGAAAAATCTTTAGATAATAGTTTTTTGTGTTTAGTTGTTGATAATAATGAAATTTTAATAGGTAATATTTTAAAAAAAGAATTATCAAAAAGTTCTTTTGTAAGAGCAAGAATGAACTTAATGGTGTTTTTAGTGAAAGATTATATTGTGCATGAAATGTATTTGGCACAAGTTGAGCATGACATGCCAGAACAGTTGATTTCGAATTACGGACGAAATTTAAAAACTTTGAAAGATAAGATATTAGGGTATAAATCATCTATTTAGAATAGTTTAAAAAAGTTTACTTTTAATATAAATTTTAAGTATTACAATTATAAAAAAGAGGAATTGAAAATTTAATTCTTGGGAAAAAGGGGTATCGAATGGAAGGATATTGTTTTGAATTAATTACTGGACCAATGAGTTGCGGTAAAACAGAAGAATTGCTTAGAAGAATAAGACGTGCAATTATTGCAAAGAAAAAAGTAAAAGTTATTTCACCAGAAGTGGATACTCGTGCAAATGGTGATTATATTGAATCAAGAAATGGTCTATGGTTAGAAGCGATAAAAGTTAAAAATTCTGCTCAAATTTTGAGTAAAGTTAAACCGGATGATGAAATTGTTGCTATTGACGAATTACAATTCTTTGACGAACATATTGTAAAAGTTATTTCAAGATTAATGTCTGAAGGAAAAAAAGTTATTGGTACAGGTTTAGATTTAGATTTTAAATCAGAGCCTTTTGGTCACATGCCTGAATTATTGTGTATTGCAACAAGAGTTGATAAACTTACTGCAGTATGTATGAAATGTGGTTGTGATGAAGCTACAAGAACTCAAAGATTAATTGACGGTAAACCAGCTGATAAAAGTTCTCCATTGATTATGATAGGTGGAGATGAAACTTACGAAGCAAGATGTGTAAAATGCTATGAATTACCCGATATAAAAGGGCAAAAAAAAGAACATGAGTTCAAATTGTTACCTTTTACAAGAGTTTAATATTTTAAAAAAGTAATAGTTTTATTGGAGTATGTTTTTTGTTTTATAACTTCAATTTCAAATGAAGTTGTATCGACAGGAGTAACATGCTCCAATATTATTATTCCATCTTTTTTTATTGAATTTGTTTGAATGATTTTAGAAAGACATTCTTCATAAATCCCGCTAAAATAAGGCGGATCGATAAAAATTACGTCAAATGCTTTTGTTTGTTTTTCGATTAATTTTAAACTGTTTCCAATATATAAATTTGGTTTTATGTTAAGTGTTTTATAATTTTCTTTTATAATGTTTGCTACTTTTATATTCTTTTCAAAACATATAACTTCTTGAAAACCTCTTGATATTGCTTCAAGTCCCATGATTCCTGAACCTGAAAACATATCAAGAAAAGAACATTCTTTAAAATCAACAAGAGAATACAGGCATGAAAAAATACCTTCACGAGCTTTTGATAGTGTTGGTCGTGTGATTTTTTCGTCAGGAGCTTTTATTTTTCGTCCGTTGTATATTCCGCCTGTAATATTCATAAGTCAAAGTATATCATATAAAACAAAAAATAACGTCTGTTTTTATAAAAAACAGACGTTCAAAAAATAACCAATCTTTAAAAACCTTTAGACTCTTTCCTTTATCCTTTTATTAATTATTGCTTAAAACCAACTTCATTGTAGCCATATTTTTGATAGATAGAAGTTTGTGTTTATTAGCTTGTTCGTTAGAAATTGTGAATATTCTAACCATTCTTTGTATTTCTTCGATATCTTTTCTTGATTCTAATTTATAAACATTTTTAATTGGGTCTGCAACTACTGACATCATTGTGTTTAATTCTTGTTCTTTCATAAATATCCTCTTTCAATTAATATATACGTCTTATATATTGTTAAAGTATTTTTTGAAAAAAATATTGACTTTTTATATACTGTTTGTAAAGTTATGTTACAAAATGGTTTGAAATACTATATCTGTAAAAGTTTTTCTTGATAATTGAATATGTTTATATTACTATATCTTTAGTAGAGTATATTATTTTTAGGATGGAGTATAAATAAATATGATTTTTGGTTTACTTGAAATTGAAATTATGAATACAATATGGAAACTTCAAGCAGAAAACGAAGATAGAGATATCTCAATTTCAGATGTTGTAAGTGAATTACAAAGCAGCTCAATTGAAAGAGCATATACAACAATCAAAACTGTTATGGATAGATTAGTTTCAAAAGATATTTTAGTACGTTATAAAAATGGTAAAAAATTCTTTTACAGAAGTGTTATTGACAAAGAAGAAGCATCTTTATCAGCTGTAAGAACAGTTGCTAATCAATATTTTGATGGTAATTTCGTTGATATGATTAGATTCGTTGAAAAAGAATTTGATTGTGCAAGTGTATAGTTCTTATGTTCAATAAAAATCAAGAAAAAAAAGAAGTATCTCGGCTGATATATTTGGTATTGGCCGAGTCTTTACTTGTTAGAGAAGCTATAAAATCTATTCCTGTAAATTCTTCAGACGAATCTATAAAGGCTGCTTATCATGCGTTGGTGCATAGAGAAGCTGATGAAGATTTGCGAAAAAGAGATGTTGAATATAGAAAAGAGCAGGATGAGTATTTAGAATTTATAGCTAATACATTGCAAGATGGAAGAGAATTGCCCAAAAATATAATAAGAAATTATAAAAAATATTATCCAGAAAATAATTTAACTCTTTCAAAAGGAGTTAAGTTGATGATAGAGAAGTTATGCAAGTTTTTAAACGTTTAAAAGCACAAAATTTAATAGAGTTCGTTTTTATATTTCCCGTGTTATTGATAGTAACGTTGGTTATATTAGAAGTTGCGTTGTATTGGCAAGATGTGAACGCAGTTTATAATTTAAATCAAGAAATAAATGCAAACATAGCTTTGATAGATCAAAATAATTATGTGATGGGTCAAGAGTGTTCTGCTGCAACTAAGTCATTAGAATTATTGCAAAAAAAAGATAAAATGATTACCTTGGCAGGTGATTTGAAATATATAAAAAAGACAACAGATGGTCAAGAACCTTTTGCTTTATATCAATTTGAAGGTGGCGAAGTAAAAACAGAAAAAGGTACTGAACCGTTGGTTACTTTGTGGGTGGATTGTAGAAGTCCGTATGAAAAAGGCATAGGTACGCAATTGCAGTTTTATCATAAAACTTTAATTATAAAAGGTGAAATTCCAAGATTAGACGGAGAGCCTGCGATTGTGATTATACCTTCAAATATATTTATTTCATCACCAAATGTAACTACAATAAGACATTATTAATTGTATTTTGTTTATAGATGTTTTATACTTTTTTTATGGCAAAAGTAAAAACTAAATGGGTATGTCAAGAATGTGGGTATGAAACAGCTGGATATTTAGGAAAGTGTCCTGAATGTGGCAGTTGGGGTAGTTTGGTTGAAGAAGTACAACATTCTGAATTTTTACAAAATAAATTAGTTAGCGATGTTTTGAATATTAAACATGCTACAAAATTGAAAGATATAGAATTAACTGACGAAATAAGAACAAGTACAAAAATTTCTGAATTTGATAGAGTGCTTGGTGGAGGGTTGGTGCAAGGTTCTATTGTTTTGCTAGCAGGTGATCCAGGGATAGGTAAATCAACTTTGACTTTGCAAACAAGTGGTTTGTTATGTGAACAAGACAAAAGAGTTTTGTATGTTTCTGCTGAAGAATCTTCTAATCAAATAAAACTTAGAGCTGAAAGACTTTCCGTAAGTTCAGAAAATTTATATATTTATTCTCAAACAAATTTAGAAAACATTAAAGCGCAAATTGACGAATTAAAACCTGATTTTGTAGTGATAGATAGTATTCAGGCCATTTATTCTTCTGCCGTGACAAGTTCATCAGGTAGTGTTTCTCAAATTAGAGAATGTTGTAATTTTTTAATGCAATATGCGAAAAATAATAATGTAACAATGATTATAATTGGTCATGTTACAAAAGAGGGAAATATAGCAGGTCCAAAAGTTTTGGAACACATGGTTGATACTGTTATTTATTTTGAAGGTGATAAGTATAAATCATATAGACTTTTGCGTGCAGTAAAAAATAGATTTGGTAATACTTCAGAAGTTGGTATTTTTGATATGCAATCAAAAGGGTTGCAGGAAGTTAAAAATCCAAGTGAAATATTTTTAAATGAACAGGAAACTACTTCTACTCCAGGAAGTGTTATTATTGCCACAAATGAGGGTACAAGACCTTTGTTGTTAGAAATTCAAGCTCTTGTAGGTACAACTCCTTATCCTTCACCAAGAAGAGTTACAAATGGTGTTGATTTAAGCAGAGTTTTGCAAATTCTTGCAGTTTTAGAAAAAAGGGTTGGTTTGAATTTGTCCAAACAAGATGTTTATGTAAATGTTATCGGCGGAATTGAAGTTTCTGAGCCTGCTGCTGATTTAGGTATAGCATTGGCGGTTGCAACTTGTGCAAGAGATGTGGTGGTGGATTTAAAAACTGTAATCATCGGTGAAATTGGTTTGTCTGGCGAAATCAGAGCTGTTAATAATATAGAAAAACGAATAATTGAAGCTCAAAAATTAGGTTTTAAAAAGGTTATTATTCCTGACACAAATGGTGATATAAATGTTAAAGGAATAAAGATTGTTAAAGTGAAAAAACTTATAGACGCAATTACAGCTTGCGTTTCTGCAAAATAGTTTTAGGCATTAGCTTTTTTGTTATGAATTATTGAAGATATTAATGAAGAAACAATAAAGAATAATCCAATTAAGCCTGTAATGACTTCTGGAACTTCTTTGAAAGTTGAAATAAACATAATTATAGAAAGAGCGCCAATTGCCCAATGAGCACCATGTTCAAGGTAAATAAATTCTTGTAATGTTTTCTTTTCAACAAGCATAATTGTTAAAGAACGAACGAACATCGCACCTATCGCAAGTCCTATGGTGATAATGATAATATCTTTGCTTAATGCGAACGCTCCTAAAACTCCATCAAGTGAGAATGAAGCATCGATTAGTTCAAGATATAAAAATCCGATTAATCCAGTATCTCTTGCTGTTGTTGCAAGTGTTTTCATTCGTTCTTGTTCGTGTTGTTCAAGCCAATGAGAAACACCTTCGATAAGAAGATAGATTATTATACCTATAAGACCTGATATCACAACATATAATTTTTGTGATGTTGGAATAAAATGCTGTGTTATTAATATTGCCGTAATTGTGATAATTGTTTCTAAACCTTTTATGTTTCCGACATGTATAAGATTTTTTTCTACAAATTTTATCCAATGAGTTTCTTTTTTAGTGTTAAGAAAATAGTTTAGGAATAGCATCATCAAAAATGCTCCGCCGAAAGTAACAATTGGAGCGTGTGTAAGCTGTAGATAATGTGCGTATTTCATAGAATCTGTGATTGCAATTTTTGTTACTTCAATCATATTGATATGAGCAAAAGCAGAAACTACAAGTACAGGGAATAAAAATCTCATTCCAAAAACTGCAATAAGGATACCCCAAGTCAAAAATCTTCCACGCCATTTTTGGCTCATTTTTTCAAGTTTAAAAGCATTTACAACGGCGTTATCAAAAGATAGACTTACTTCTAATATTGATAATACAAATGCAATAAATACACAGGCAAAACCGCTTCCGCTTTGCACGTGTTCACCCCAAAAATAAGCTAAAATAAAACCTATGATAGATACAATGTATGAACCTGTAAAATATTGCATTATTTCTCCTGTTTTTATTTGATATTAAGTTGTGGAAAAAATTTGATGTGTTTTTTTGTGATTTCATTTTGGAATGATTGTGGTAAATTTTCAAAATTTGTTATATCTATAAGGAATGGTAGGTTGCTTTCTTCGATATATTCTTTTAATTCAAATAAGTTTTTATCGTTGGAATTGAAATTTTTTATAGTTAAATCAAAATCGCTTCCTGAATGAGAATCGCCATCTACTCGGCTTCCGTATGCCCAAATTTCTGCTTCGGGACAGTAATTATTGAAAATTTCATAAAGAATATTAATATGTTCTTGTTTGATGTTAATCATTTTCTATAACCTGTTTTAGTTTTTTTGCATCTTCCAAGAAATCAGTTATCAAAGACAATGTTTCTTCTGCAAAAGCTTGACCGTAGTCGTGAGCTGTATTGTTTCTGTTATCTCTATATTTTAACCAGTTTTCTGTTGTTTTTTCATCAATCAGAGAATATTTATGTGCGTGTCTGAAAATATCTTTAAATGATAAGGCATCTGCAATTTTTTTTGAAGCAAGATAAGGAGTAATTCTTTTTTTTAAGAGCTTTCCACTTTGCTCTAATGTCATCTCAAATCCTTTAACTAAAGAATTTCGATACATTTCATAATCGATAGTATTTTCTTTAGTCTGTTTAATCATTTGATAAGATTTTGTCAATGTATCAATACATTTTTGTAAGTATTCTGTATTTATTTCTGACATGATATTCTCCTTATGCAGATTATAGCATGAAATATAAATTTAATTTATTTGTAATTTACAATTGAGAATAATTCAACTATAATAATTTGTATGGAATTAAGTTGTTTAAAAGATAAAGTTATAATTTCTGTTCAAGCAGCCTA
>JAZLGV010000039.1:0-17146 GCA_045616505.1 Candidatus Gastranaerophilaceae bacterium
CCGCCATGGACACCAACACAAGGTCCACAACCGGATGGTAAGAAATTAGCTCCTGCTTCTAGGAAAATTTCCAATAAGCCTTCTTTTGCTGCTTGAATATAAATATCTTTGCTGGCTGGAACTATTATTAATCTCGTATGAGAAGCAACTTTGTTTCCTTTTAAGACGTTTGCTACAACTCTTAAATCTTCTATTCTTCCATTTGTACAAGTTCCGACAAAAACTTGATTTACTTTGATTTTATCTAATTCATCAACAGTTTTTGTATTATCAACTGTGTGAGGACAAGAAACTGTATGTTTGATTTGAGAAGCGTCAATTTTAATAACTCTTTCATATTGTGCATCTTCATCTGGTTTTATTTCTACAAATTTATCGCCTCTACCACGGCTTTCTAAAAATTCTTTTGTTTTTGCATCTGGTTTAAACAAACCACATTTTGCACCAGCTTCAACTGCCATATTTGCCAAAGTAAATCTTTCTGACATTGACATATTGTCAATAGTTTCACCACAAAATTCTAAAGCTTTATATGTAGCTCCATCTGCACCAATCATTCCAATCAAATGCAACATCAAATCTTTTGAACAAATACCATCTTGAAATTTTCCATTAACTTCAATCTTGAAAGTTTGAGGAACTTTTAACCAAGTTTTACCTAATGCCATACCAACTGCGATATCAGTAGAACCCATACCAGTTGCAAAAGCACCTAATGCGCCTGATGTACAAGTGTGAGAATCTGCACCAATTAAAATTTCTGTAGGATTTACAAAAGTTTCAACAAGTCTTTGGTGACAAACACCTTGACCAATTTCTGATAAAACTGCACCGTATTCTTTTGCAAACTCTCTCAACACCATGTGCGTATTTGATAATTCTTTTCTAGGACTTGGAGCCGCATGATCAATAAATAAAATTGTTCTTTCTGGATTATTTAATTTTTCTTTTCCAATTTTTTTAAACTCTTGAACAGTTAAAGGACCGGTTCCATCTTGTACTGCGCAAACATCAACTTTTGCAATAACAAGTTCGCCAGCTTTTACGTCGTGATTAGCGTGTTTTGAAATAATTTTTTCTACTAAAGTTTGTCCCATGATAAAACTCCAAATTCTGTATAAAACAATAGTAACATAAAACTAAAAAAGTAAATAATAATTTGATTTAAAATTTGTTTATGATACAATAATAACAAAGACATGGGGGATATTAAATGAGTCAACAAAATATGTTTAGTGATGGAAAAATTATTCCAGCAAATATAAGAGATGAAATGAAGACATGCTACATTGATTATGCAATGAGTGTAATCGTTGGACGTGCACTTCCAGATGTTAGAGATGGTTTAAAACCAGTTCACAGAAGAATTTTATTCGCAATGAACGAAGTTGGAATGACACCTGATAAACCATTTAGAAAATGCGCCCGTATCGTTGGTGAAGTTTTAGGTAAATACCACCCACACGGCGATAGTTCAGTATATGAAGCATTAGTTCGTCTAGCTCAAGATTTTAACACAAGATATTTGGTTGTAGATGGACACGGAAACTTTGGTTCTGTCGATGGTGACGGTGCAGCTGCAATGCGTTATACAGAGGCAAGAATGCACAAAATCACTCAATCAATGCTTGCTGATATTGATTGCGAAACAGTAGATTTTATGCCAAACTTTGATGGTTCATTAGAAGAACCAACTGTATTGCCTGTAAGACTTCCAATGATTTTGTTAAATGGTTGTTCTGGTATTGCCGTTGGTATGGCAACAAATATTCCACCTCACAATCTTTGCGAAGTAGTTGATGCAACTGTTGCATTAATTGATAACCCAGATATCACTATCGATGGATTAATGGAATATGTTAAAGGCCCTGACTTCCCAACTGCTGCAACTATTGTTGGCTTAAACGATATTAAACAAGCATACGAAACAGGTAGAGGTTCTATCAAAATGTCTGCTGTTGCAAATTTTGAAGAAATTGCAGGTGGCGGTGGTCGTCAATCAAGAACAGCTATCGTTGTTACAGAAATTCCTTACCAAGTAAACAAAGCAATGCTAATCCAAAAAATTGCAGAACTTGTTAAAGACCAAAAAATCGTTGGTATTTCTGATATCAGAGATGAATCTGACAGAGATGGTATGAGAATAGTTATCGAACTTAAACGTGATGCAAAACCAGATGTAGTTAAAAACAACTTGTTTAAACACACTCAATTATCAACAACATTTGGTTACAATATGATTGCTCTTGTTGGCTTACAACCACGTTTGATGAGCTTGTATGAAGTTCTTTCAGAATTCATCGAACACAGAGTTGAAGTTATCACAAGAAGAACAATGTTCTTCCTTAAAAAAGCTAAAATCAGAGCTCATATTTTATCAGGTTTATTGATTGCTCTTGGTTCTTTAGACGAAGTTATTGAACTTATCAAAAAATCTAAAACAACAGACGATGCAAGACAAGGTTTGATGTCAAAATTCGGACTTGATGTTGATCAAGCAAACGCAATCCTTGAAATGCAATTAAGACGTTTGACAGGTTTGGAACAAGATAAAATCAAAGCTGAATACGAAGAATTACAAAGAAAAATCAAAGAATACGAAGAAATTTTGGCTGACAGAAAGAAAGTTTTAGCAATCATTAAAACAGAACTTCTTGAAGACAAAGAAAAATATGGAGATGAAAGAAAAACTCAAATCGTTCCTGAACAAGGTGAAATGAGTATTGAAGACTTAACTCCAAACACTCCAATGGCTGTATTTATCACTCAACAAGGTTACATCAAAAGAATTTCTCTTGATACCTTCGAAAGACAAAATAGAGCTACAAGAGGAAAATCAGGAATAAAAACTAAAGAGGATGATGATATTCAACACTTCTTTACTGCAATGATGCACGATAAAGTGTTATTCTTCTCTTCTAAAGGTACAGTTTATAGCTTGAATGTTTATGACTTCCCAGAAGGTTCAAGACAAGCTAAAGGTTTACCAATTATAAACCTACTTCCAATCGAACAAGATGAAAAAATCACAGCAGTTGTTCCTGTAAGCAACTTCTCAAAAGAATCAAATCTAATTATGCTTACAAAACACGGTTACATAAAACGTATTGAACTTGATAATTTCTCTAATATCAGAAGAAACGGTATCATAGCAATCGGTTTGGAAGACGGCGATGAACTTTGCTGGGTAAAACTTGCAACTGCTAAAGACGAAATCATCATTGGTACAAGTTGCGGTATGGCAATCAGATTCCCAATCCAAGATTTAAGACCTTTAGGCAGAAGTGCTAGAGGTGTTACATCTATGAAACTAAGAACAGGTGATAGTCTAATCGGTTGCGACGTTGTTCCTAGAGATTATGATGCAGACTTATTATTAGTAACTTCTGACGGTTTTGGAAAACGCTCAAAACTTTCTGAATTCAGAACACAAAACAGAGGTGGTATCGGTTTAATCGCAACTAAATTCAAAACATCTACATCAAGATTAGTTGCACTTTCAATCGTTGAAGAAAGCGATGAAATAATGCTTGTTACTGCAAATGGTGTTGTTTCAAGATTAAAAGCAGGAGATATTTCTCAACAAGGAAGACCTGCAACTGGTGTAAGAGCTCAAAACCTTGTTGATGGTGATTCAGTTGCATCTGCTACTAAAATCATCAACCCTGATGAAGATGACAACATCTTTATCAAACCAGCTCAACCAACAGAAGAAGCTGCTGACACAACAACACAAACAAGTTTGTTAGAAACTTCAACTGAAACAACAACAGAAGAATAAAAACAAACAAAATAAAATAAAAAAAGCGTCTGTTTAAAAATCAAACAGGCGCTTTTTAATATAACTTTTAAATACTATTGAATTCATTAACTAAATCTACTATAATAGATTTAGAACTTGTTGATGTTCTCCCATAAGGAGTTAGAAAAACATCAGCAAGTTTTTCTTTTAATTCAACATCTTATAATAACTACAAAAAAGAAGGCTTGAAATAATTCAAGCCTTCTTTTTTAAATTATATAACTAAGCTCTAGTCTTTGTATAGAGGAGCTAGTTTTGCTTCTTGTTGAGGTATTTTACCTTCTTCGATTGGTAAATACACTCTGTAATCAATATCACAGAAACAATTATCAATAGATTCGATTTCTGATAATACAGCTTCATCAATAGAATTTGCATCAATCATATCACAGATTTTTTCAAATCTTTCAACGTGTTCTCTAAATCTATCTGTTGCATAATCTTTTGCTTGCCATGTTGTAATCAAGAAAGGCCAATCAGAACTTTGTAACAACAAGTTTTCTCTAGCCATTTGATTTAAAGCTCTATGCAATAAATTGTCTGTTGGAACATTTTCGTATCTTGAAGCAACTTCAGTAATACGTTTTTCACAAGAGTGAATAATTGGCCACATCCATTCTGTCAAATGGTTTTGCCATACCCAGAAATGTCCACCTTGTCCCCAAGAAGATTCAGGGATTTGGATAGCTTCTTTTGGTGGATATTTATGAACATATTCACCTGCTGTTAATCTTTCTACTTCTGGAAGATAAGTAGCGAATTTTTTAACAACTTGTTTAATAAATTCAACACCTTCAAACCACCAGTGTCCAAACAATTCTGTATCGAATGAAACCATAATCAAACCTTCTTTGTTATTAGCAAGTTTGTAATCGTTCAACATGTGATACAACATTGTTGTATAGTGGTCAGAGTTTTCATTAATTTTATTTAGAGCTAATACTGGGTCGTAAAGCATTTTGTCACCTAAATCAGTTTTAGATGAAGTTACTCTCCAATAGTGAGCACCTGATTTGTCATCTTTTTTGTGGAATTCTCTAAATACACCGTCACCAGGATATCCATCAGCTGCTGACCAAACTTGGTAACCAGCTCTATCATTTCTACCCATAACTGCAACTTGTGCATCTGGTAGCCAATAAGCTGAATAAGTATCATATCCAGTTGCTTCTCTTTCAGGAAGTGGAATGTATTCAATATTTCCGTAAACACCGATTACACGACGATTACCAATTGAGTTACCACCTTCGATAACGTGTGATTCAGTAAAGAAATATTCAATGTCGTTGTTTTGAAGTGTAACTTCAATAGCTGGACGCCATTTCTTTTGTCCGTCTTTACCAACGAATTCATAACCTTGTCTGTATGCACATTCAGGCAACCAACAACCACAAGCTTTTTTACCAAACATTCTTTTTGTAGTGTCTTGACCAACTTTAAATTGTGCGTTTAAGTTATTATCTGTTGCTAACAATGGTGAAAAACCGTGAGTAGCACCAGATGTAGTAATTTCAATACAACCTAATTCTTGATATTTTTTGAAATTACCAATCAAATCACAACCATATTTGTTTACAAAACAATCTTTTATATTGTTAAACCAATCAAAATAATATTTTGCCAAATATTTTAAGTGTTGTGAGTGTTCAACTTTTGGATCTGGATATCTGTCTAAGTCTTTTGCAATAGCTGCTATTCTTGTATCCAAATACTTAATAAAACCTTGTTTCAAATGTTCATCATTTAATTGTTCTGCTAATATAGGGGTAATACCAACTGTTAATTTAGCTTTTATTCCTTCATCCCATAATTCAGAAATTGCATTTAGCAATGGCACGTATGTTTCAGCCATACATTCATAAAGATTTTCTTCTCCGAAAGGCCACATACCGGCTTTTCTATAGAATGGAAGATGGCTATGTAACATAAATACGAATTGTCCAACTGACATAATTGCCTCCGTTCTTATTTAAATTCGTAGTTTAATTATAGTTCAAATCAAACTTTATATATATGATATATCATAAATATTCAAAAAAAATAATACTTTAGACTAATTTATGAATTATTTTTGTTACAAATATTCAAATAAACCTTATTTTTACAATTTTTTAAATTTAAAATTGCAATTGTTTTTGATTGTTGATAAAATTTTATGGGGATAAAAAATGTTTTTTCAAGGCGGAATTTCAACTAAAAAAACCGATGTGCTTATTAATGAATACGTCAAATTAATTAATAGCGGAATTTCTGCTTCAAAAATTCTTGTAATTTTACAAAATTCAAACAGACGACAATATTTTTCAAACAAAGTTTTTGAAAAAATAAATGTTTCTGCAATTGAAAAGCCACAAATTTATTCATTTTATGGTCTGATTTACAATGCAGTAAAAGATAATTGGGCAAAACTTGAAAACATTTTGCCTCAAAGCCCACATACAAAAATTTTACCAAACCTTATTGGACTTGAAGTTTCTCAATATTTATTCAAACAAATCATTTCTCAAATAAAATTTGAAGGTTACAATTCAAAAAAATCTCTACTTCACCAACTTTTTAGAAGATATTCGCTCATTGTTCAAAACAATTTAACGGATGAAGATATTAAATGGAGATGCGAAGAAGTTTTGAAAGAAAGTTTTGCACCTGACGCAAAACTTGCACTTGATAAATTCAAAAAAGAAACAATAAATATGCGTGCTTTTGATTATCTTAGACAAAGTTTGATTTTTAGCTACATATACAAAAATACCGACTATTTCAAAGATATAGAATATTTCATTCTTGATGACGGAGATGAAATCACACCTGCGTGTTTTGATTTCATAAAACATATAAAACCTCAACTAAAAGACTTTTTTATAGCGTTTGACCCTCTAGGCTCTAGCCGAAGCGGTTATTTAGGGGCAGACAAAAACAATTGCGACAATTTAAAAACATTATTCAATGGGAAAACTCAAATTCTCGAAGAAAAAAGCAAAATGGCTTATGATGCAAAAATTTTATACGAAAATATCACCGATAAAAAAAACGAAAACCTTAAACGCTTTTCTCTAACTTCTCTATCAAAAAGAGCCAACATGATAGATTGTTGCATAAACAAAATTACAGAATTGCTTGATAAAGGATTTTTGCCAAATCAAATCATTGTTATAACTCCAATAATTGATGATATGCTAAAATTTTGCCTAAAAGAAAAATTAAAAAACAAACTTGAAATCCTTTCTCTTTCAGGTAGCGAAAAATTATCACAAAACGAAATTGTTGCAGCTTCAATTTGCATACTAAAACTTGCGAATAATATTCCTGTTTCACAATTTGATATAAGAAACATTTTACACTTTTTAGACATCCCTTTAAAATATTGTCAAAATATTTTAGAAAAATTTGAAACCACACAAAAACTTATAAATTTTGAATTTAATATTGAAGAATATACTCTAAAATACGAAAAATTACTTTCTACGATAAAAGAAATTTCTCAAAACAATAATCTTTCTTCACAAATTTATAAAATCTATGAAAATCTTGTTGATATTAGTAAATATTCATCTGATGAAATTACAAAATTTAATTTCTTTATAAAAGAAATTAGCGATTTTGAACATGTTTTTGAAAATTCAATTCCTAAAGAAAAAATCATTGAACAAGTAGAAAATTCAATAATTTCAGAAAATCCAAACACACAACTTGAAATAAAAGAACAAGAACTTGTAATTGCAACACCTCAAAAAATCATCGACAATCAAATATCAAGTAAATTCCAAATCTGGCTTGATATATCTTCTGATGAATGGATAAAATGCGACACAGGCCCATTATATAACGCTTGGGTTATGCAAAAAAATTGGGAAAAACCTGAATTTACGCTTCAAGACAATCTTGAACTTACAGAAAACAGAACTGCAAGAGTGCTTAGAAAATTAACACTTTGTGCAACCGAAAACATTTTTGCTTACGCAAGTCTTTTTGACGGAAGCGGAGTTGAAAATTTTGGTGGCATAGAAAAATACCTACCTCAAAAAACAAAAGAAAACATAGTAATAAGCAAAAAACCATTCACACCAAGAGAAGACCAAAAACCTGTTTTGGAATACAAAAAAGGGAAAATGGCAATTTCTGCTGTCCCAGGAGCAGGAAAAACAACCATACTTCTTGAATTAATCATTCAACTTTTAAAAAACAAAATAAAACCTGAAAATATTTTTGTACTCACTTATATGGAATCTGCTGCAAGAAATTTCAGAGAACGAACACAAAACGCAAACCCTGATTTAACGCAACTTCCAAATATCAGCACAATTCATGGACTCGCACTTAAAATTTTAAAAGAAAACGAAAACTACGAAAAAGTAGGATTAAACCCGAATTTTGAAATTTGTGATGATTCACAAAGAGTTACTTTAATCAAAAATATCGGAGATAAACTTCATATTACACAACAATATTTAACCGACTTTGAAAGAGGTGTTTCCGTTCTAAAAATGAACAACAAAAACTCAAACGAAAACACTATTGAAGCCCAAAACATAAAAGATAAAAAACTTTCAAAATTTGTTGAATTTTTCAACGAATACCAAAAAACATTACAAGAACAAAATCTAATTGACTATGATGATATGTTGATTTTGTCAGTAAAACTATTAAAAAATAACCCAGACATTCGCTCTCACTACCAAGATATTTGTAAATACGTCATTGAAGACGAAGCTCAAGATTCTTCTGCGATACAACAAGAACTCATTGAAATGTTGAGTTCTAAACACAAAAATCTTGTACGTTGCGGAGATATAAATCAAGCTATCACAACAACTTTTTCTAATGCAGATGTTGAAGGTTTTAGAAATTTCATAAAAACAAGCAATAAATGTGTATCAATGAACCAATCACAAAGATGCACAAAAGATGTTTGGACTCTTGCTAATAATCTTGTTAATTTTACTAAAAATAAAGATTCAGCAAAAAATGCGTTTTTTGATATACAAATGAAACCTGTTCAAGGAAAAAATCCTGAAGAAAAAAATGCAATAAAATGCTTTGCAGTACAAAATACTTTTGCAGAAAAAAATTATATATCTAAAACTATCAAAGATATTCTTGTTAAAAACCCTGAAGCAACAATTGGAATATTATTAAGAAACAACTATCAAGTAAACAAATGGACAACCGCAATCGGAAATGTAGGACTTAAAACAATTACACGAAGCGAATGTTTAGGACAAAAAGCGGTTTATAGAGTTATTTATGCGATTTTAAAAATAATTTTAAACCCATTTGACAATAACAATATTGCTGAAAACTATAACACTCTTACTGAATTTGGGTTAGTAAAATCAAATTTATTTGAAAAAATAAAAAAATTCAAAACAACTTTTGTATCAGCTGATGTCGATGAAATAGAAGATATAGCACTTGGCAATTTCTATTGGGAAATCATATATTGGCTACATTTTGCAACACTTCCTGTTGAAGAATTAGCGATAAAAATAGGATTACACTATTTTAAAACCGAAGTTGAAAAATCAAATGTATATTTAATTTCAACACTCATAAAAAGATTAAACGCAAAAAATTTAAAAGAATACCTTGAAAAACTTGATACCCTAGCAAAGAAAAATAATTTATCAGGTTTCAAATTCTTTTCTGAAGAAGAAAAATCAGACAAAGATATTCTCAAAGGAAAAGTTCAAATTATGACACTTCACAAATCAAAAGGTGATGAATTTGACTTTGTTTTCATGCCTGAAATGACAGAAAGCAGTCTTCCTTTAAAAATAGAAAATATAAAACTTGTCGGAAACGCAAAATTTATGGAAAACGTAAAAGGTTTATCTTCTGAATACAAAGTTAAAACCGAAGAAGAAATGAAAAAATTTATTTTAGAAGAAAACCTAAGACTTATGTATGTTGCTGTAACAAGAGCAAAAAGAAAACTTTTTATAAGTTATGCTCAAACTTCTTCTAAAAAATCAGAAGTACCGACACAAAACACTATCGCAGAAATTGTAGGGGGTGCAAAATGATTTTATCTCCACACATGTTAGAAACTTATGAAAAATGTCCTCAAATGTATTATCTAAAATACGTTAAAAATTTTTCACTACCTCAAAAACCTTTTCTTTTTGAAACAGGAGAAAAAATTCACGCACTTGCAAATTATTTTCTAAACAATGAAAATATTTCAAAAATGGAAAAAACTCTCAATGCAAAAGAAAAAGAATATTTTGAATATTTAAAATCATCAAAATATTTTGATTTTGATGTAATAGGTACTGAATATAATTTGTCTTGCAAAATCGACAAATACTGGGTAGGCGGAAGACTTGATGCATTAGTAAAAGCCCCAGACAACTCTTATTATATTTTAGACTACAAAACAGGAGAAATTCCAGAAAACGCAGAAACATGTTTTCAAACAATTGTATATCTTCTAGCAGTTGATAAATTTTTCAAAGAATATAAATCATTAAAATTCGTCTATTTAGGACTAAAAAATAAAACAGAAAAAATTATTGAACTTACACCTCAAACCAAAATATCATTTGAAGAAAAAATTATAAACACTTGCAAAAAAATAGAACTAAATGTTTTTAAAAAATGCGAAAATTGTGATACTTGCGAATATAAAAATTTCTGTAATTAAAATTTATTTCAAATACTTTTCAATTTTCAAAACACAATCATCTGTAGAAATTTGTGCTTTAACCCCATAAGGAACAGTTATTTTTTCTTTTGCATGAGTTATCTTAAAACCTTTTATAATTGGTTTATTTATTTTCTTTCCGATTTCAAAAAACAAATCATCAAAATCTTTTTTACTTGAAATATCCAAAAAATCACCCAATACAATCCCTTGAAGATTTTTTGTAAAATCAGGAATATTCAAAAGTTGAGTCATCATTTTATCTATTTTATAAACATCTTCACCTAAATCTTCTGCAAAGAATATAAATTTTTCTTTCGGAATAAAATCTAAACCACACAAAGAAACTATTGTAGCAAGATTTCCACCCCACAAAATTCCTTCTGCACTACCATTTGAATATATTTTTTTTCTTCTGTTACAAGGAGTGATTTCTAAACCTGACAAATTTGAAACGGTATCAAAAAATGAGTTTACAGTAAACTTAGAAAAATCTTCTACCCCAAAATCACTTTGTACAACAGGAGCATAAAAACTAATCAAATCTGAACGAGTCAAAAACATTGAATTTAAAGCTGTAACATCTGAATATCCTGCAAAAATTTTTGGATTATTTTTTATCAATTCAAAATCTATTTTATCAAGCAATCTTATAGCGCCATAACCACCTCTTGCACACAAAATTGCTTTTATATTATCATCTGCAAAAAACTTATGTAATTCTTGTACTTTTTCTTCATCACTACCAGCTAAATAACGATTTTTTGAAAAAATATTTTTAGACAAAACAACGTTATATCCACCATCTTCAAATCTTTTTTTTGCACGTTCTATGCTCTCTTTAGATTTCACAACACCTGAAAGCGCAATAATTGCGATAGTATCACCTTTTTCAAGTTTTTTAGGTTTTAATTTATTCATGGTATAATAATCATATAATAAATTTCGACAAAGGTAAACAATGAGCGAAAACTATATTCCACTATATAGAAAATACAGACCACAAAATCTTAAAGAGATAGTAGGACAAGAGCATATTAAACATGCTCTATCAAGTGCTATTGAATTAAATAAATTTTCTCATGCTTACCTTTTCACAGGCCCAAGAGGAACAGGTAAAACTTCAACTGCAAGAATTTTAGCAAAATCTTTAAACTGCCAAGAAGGTCCGACTCTTACACCTTGTGAAAAATGTCCAAGTTGTTTGAACATAAAAAATTCAAACCCAATCGATGTTATAGAACTCGACGCGGCAAGTAACAGAAGCGTTGAAGATGCACAAAACATTCTTGAAAAAATACAATATGCACCAGTGAACGGAAAATTTAAAATCTATATAATAGACGAAGTTCACATGCTTACAAATACCGCTTTTAATGCTTTATTAAAAACATTAGAAGAACCACCAAAAAATGTTGTATTTATTCTTGCAACAACAGAACCTCACAAAGTTCTTGAAACAATAACAAGCAGATGTCAAAGATTTGATTTTAGAAGAATTACAACTCAAGACATCGTAAATCATCTAAAATATGTTTCTGAACAAGAAAAAATCAACATTGAAGAAGATGCTCTATTTACTATTGCAAAAAATGCCGCAGGCGGAATGAGAGATTCATTGAGTTTGCTTGACCAACTAAGTGTTTTAAGTGGTGCTAAAGCTATTACAGCAGACGATGTTAATACGCTTCTTGGAAGATTATCTTTTGACATACTAAAACAACTTGCTGATTTCATTGTTAATTCTGACGCAGAAGGCGGTATTGAATACATTGAAAAAATTTATAATAACGGAAATGAACCAAGCCAAATTTTAACAAATTTACTTGCATATTTAAAAAATTTATTAATCATAAAAAATTGTCAAAAAGAAGATTTATTGCTTGATTTGACTCTTTTAAGCAAACCACAAATTGAAGACATAAAAACTCAAATTAAAAACCTTGAAACACATCAAATAACATTTTTAATTGAAAAAACTTCATATTATATAAAAGAGCTTAAAACCACAACAAATCAACATTTATGGCTAGAAGTAGCAATTATAGATTTGGCAAACCTTACTCAAAATACATCTCTTGCAGATTTGCAAGAAAGAATAACAAAACTTGAAATGGGTGAAGTTGCAGAACTTCCTCAACGCACATACAATGTTTCTGCTCCTACAATTTCAACTCCAAAACCACAAGAAAAAATAGAAATTCAGGAAGAAAAAATCAAAGAAGAACCAAAAGAAATTAAAAAAGAAGTGGTAAATGAAACTGAACAACCAAAAGAAGAAACAATGCCACTATCAAAAGTTTCTAAACCAGCAAACAACGATTTAAGAGAAAATTGGATAAGCTTATTACAAAACATTTCAAGTTCTCCAACAGTAGCTTTACTTTCACAACAAACAAAACCTGTTGAAGTTTCAGAAGAAAAAATTATTATTTCTTGTAAAGAAACCTTCTTCAAGATATTAAGCAGCGACTCTAAAAAAGCTGCTATTGAAGAAGGAGCAAGAAAATTATTCAATAAACCTGTAAAAATAGAAATTCAAGTTTCATCAGCGCAAGATTTTGCCGAAGAAAAAAAAAATGTAGCAATTAACCCTGTAAAATCTTCTCCAAAACCAGTTCAAGTAAAAGAAGAAGAAAAAAACGAAGAAAATTTTGACGAAAACGAATACATAGATTATGAAATAGCAAAAACACAAGCACCTTCAAATTCTGCTCAATCTGACCAAGTTTCAATGGTGATGAAACTTTTTAACGGAAAAATGATGGGCTAAATTTCATTTCAAACAATGCAAACATCTACATTTCAAAGGTTTTAATCAAACTTGCTTAATAAATGTCATATTTAGCAATATTTTCTTGATGTTTAAATTAGTCCTTGATAAACTTTTAAAGTAAAGACATATTGAAAGGGATATTTAAAAATGGTAATGGAAGCAACTTATCCTTCTTTGGAAAGAGCAATTGACCCAACACATGATATAAAATTATTTGCAGGTCGTTCTAATCCAAAACTAGCACAAGAAATAGCAGATTATCTTGGTACAACAGTTGGACCAATGGTAATAAAAAATTTCGCTGACGGTGAAATTTATGTTCAAGTACAAGAAAGTGTTAGAGGTGATGATGTATTTATCGTTCAACCTCTATGTAACCCTGTAAACGATAATTTAATGGAATTATTGATAATCATCGATGCTTTTAAACGTGCAAGTGCAAAAAGCATTACAGCAGTAATTCCTTATTATGGATACGCAAGACAAGACAGAAAAACATCTGGTCGTGAAGCAATTACAGCAAAACTTGTTGCAGACTTATTAACAACAGCTGGAACAGACAGAGTTTTGGCAATGGATTTACACACAGGTCAAATTCAAGGTTTCTTCAACATTTTGGTTGATCACATTTTCTCAACAAATATTCTTGTTGATTACATCAAAAAATTAAACTTAAACCCTGATGAACTTGTTGCAGTAAGCCCTGATACAGGTGGTGTTGCAAGAACAAGATATTTCTCAAAACAACTTGAATGTCCACTTGCAATTATCGATAAACGCAGAGATAAACACAACGAAGCTATCGCATCTCACATTATCGGTGATATCAAAGGTAAAATTTGCGTTATGTTAGATGACATCATCGACACAGCAGGTACAATTTGTGAAGCATCAAAACTTCTAATCGCAAAAGGCGCAAAAGAAGTTTATGTATGTGCAACTCACCCAGTATTTTCTGGCCCTGCCATTGAAAGATTGACAGCTGCTCCAATAACAGAAGTTATTGTAACAAACTCAATCCCTCTTGATTTCAGCAAAATGCCTCCAAAAATCAAACAACTTTCTGTTGCACCACTTCTTGGAGAAGCTATTTCAAGAATACACGATGATGAATCAATAAGTTCTTTATTCGGTTTTGAAAAAGAAATGAAAGTTTAAAAATACCAAACACACAAAAACTTGCACAGGTTTTGAAAAAAGCCTGTGCTTTTTATTGACCAAATTTTCTATTAAAAATATTTGTTAAATAAATTTAATAACAATAATTACAATTTATTGTAATTATATTTTGTTTATTTTACCATTGTAGTAGAAGAAAAAATCATACGAAATATTTATAGCTATTAAATTTAAAACTACGAAAAGGAGAGGACACTATGATGATTCAACGTATTAGTGCGTTGTCAAACAATGCAAATACTGCAAAATTGAAACAACAACAATATCAAACAACCCCAACATTTGAAGGATTAAGTGTAAACAAATCAGCAAAAGTAATGAAAGCTCTTGCTGCTTCAGCTATTTTAGGTATGGCAGCTGTTAATATGTCTGCTTGTAAACAACCTACTATACCTGAACCTATTGAAATTACTGAAGAAACACCAGTAGAAGAAACACCAACCGAAGAAACTCCCGTTGAAGAAACACCAGATGTTACTCCTACTGATAATGAAACAGTTTCTAGAGTTGAAGATTCAAGCAACTACAAAATGATTAAAACAATAGGGGCTAGTATTAGCGTATATGATACTACATTAGAAAAATTACAAAAACAAAATATAGAAACAGAAGGATTAAAAACAGGTAATTTATGGGGTGCTTCATTCTCTGGTTCAACAGCAGATAATTTAAGAGAAGCTATTAGAAAAATTGACCCAAAAATTATACGAGCAGATGGAGGATATAATTTTACTCCAGATTATAACAAACCTTTCATTATTGAAGGATTAGACAAAAATAATAAACCTATATGGAATATGTCTATAATCAATAAAGGAAACAATGCTGTTTTAACAAGTGGAAAATTAGTACCAACAGATGCAGTATATGCAACTTTTGACATAATAAAAACTGATGGTAGCACTGCTAAAATTGAAAAAGTAAAACTTTTATCAAAAGAAACAACAGTTACATTGCTTAATCTTACAGATGTAAACGAAAAAATTTCTACTGAAGAACCTCAACAAATCGAAGAAACTCCAGTAGAAGAAACACCTATTGAAGAAACTCCAATTATTACTCCTATAAATAATGAAACAACTAATAAAATTGAAGATACAAACAATTATAAAATGATGAAAATATTAGGAGCTAATATTCAAATAACCAACAAAGTATTAGATGGTACACAACAAAATGAAGAAGAATTAAAAACAGGCAATTTTTGGAGTGCTACATTCAATGGTTCTACATTAATGAACATATTAGAAGCTGCTGAAAAAGTTGACCCAAAAATAGGTTATAATTTTTCTCCGGACTATAGCAAACCTGTCATAATCGAAGGATTCGATGCTACTGATAGACCTATGTGGAGCATATCTGTACTTAATAACGGAAATAACGCTGTCTTAACAAGCGGAGCATTAACATCACCAGATGAAAAATATACTAAAATATATGCAACATTTAACATGACAAAAGCTGATGGTAGCAATGCAAAAGTTGAAAAAGTAAGAATTTATCCAAAAGACGTAACAGTTTCATTACTTAATGTTATAAATAATCCAACATACAAAGATTTAGAAAAAATAAAAGGTACTTCTTTTTATAAATTCCTAAAAAAAACATACGATAAAGAAATATATGATTCTGAAAATAGTCAATCAAAAACCACAATTAGAGATCTTCAAACAGAACCTTATGAAATTAGTCTTGTTGAAGTTCGCAATAACAAAAACATAAAAAATGGTGACATCTTAGAAGTTGAAATAACAGACAAAAATAATAAAAAATACACTATTAAGAGAAACAATGATGGAACATATAGTATAAATAACGAAGAAGGTATTTATAAAATTGGCGATTATTTATTAATTCAATATCCATTTTTTAGCAATGAAGATTGGGCGAAAAAAAATAAAACTAATGAAAAAACAAAAACTTATATGTTACAACCAAATGGTACAATTCGAATAACCGAATACTTTCCAGAATATATCGCTACTGAGATTGAAACAAAATCAAGAAAAGCTACAATAGCTTATGTACCTGAAAATTAAAATATAGCTAATACTTATAAAAACCAAACAAAAGACGGATGAAAACATCCGTCTTTTGTTTTTCATAAAATTAAAATTTTTATTCAACCTTGTAGTGTATATCTTTGTAAAAATCTTTACTTTTTTGGTGGTTTCAATTATCATATAAACTATAAATGATAGAATAGGAGAAACTATGTTCGAACGTTTTACGGAAAAAGCGATAAAAGTAATAATGCTAGCACAAGAAGAAGCTAGAAGACTTGGTCATAACTTTGTAGGTACAGAACAAGTTTTATTAGGTTTAATTGGCGAAGGCACTGGTGTCGCAGCAAAAACTTTAAAATCTATGGGAGTAAATTTAAAAGATGCTCGTGTAGAAGTAGAAAAAATAATTGGCAGAGGTTCAGGATTTGTCGCAGTAGAAATTCCTTTCACACCTCGTGCAAAAAGAGTTCTTGAATTATCTTGGGATGAAGCAAGACAACTTGGTCACAACTACATAGGTACTGAACATTTGTTGTTAGGACTTATTAGAGAAGGCGAAGGCGTTGCAGCAAGAGTTCTTGAAAATTTAGGAATTGATTTAAACAAAATCAGAAGCAACGTAGTTAAAATGTTAGGTGAAACAAAACCTCAAACAGTTGCATCTGGAACAACTTCAAGTTCTTCAACAACAAAGGCAAAAACACCAAGTTTAGACGAATTTGGTACAGACCTTACACTTG
>JAZLGV010000040.1:0-4450 GCA_045616505.1 Candidatus Gastranaerophilaceae bacterium
CCTTCACAAGTTTGGTCATAATCTTCAAGCACCATATCTGCTTTTTTACCCATATTTTCTAGTGCTTGGGCATAATTTTTTGCAGATGGCTCATGAGATAAATTTGCACTTGTTGTAGCCAAAACATGTCCGTCTATTGTTTCACAAATTTCTTTAAAAACTGCATTGTTTGGAATACGAATACCAACAGTATCAAAATTTGAAGTAATAAAATTTTTAGTTTTATCTGATTTTTTTAATATTACTGTCAATGCTCCTGGAAAATATTTATCAATTAATTGTTGTGCTTTTTCAGGAATTTCTTGAACATAAGGCAATAGATATTTCATATCACATGACATCAAAATCAATGGCTTTTGTGGTTCTCTTTTTTTTATTTCATAAATCTTTTTTACTGCTTTTTCATCATCAGGATTGCAACCTAACCCCCAAACAGTATCTGTAACATAAGTAATTACACCACTATTTGAAATAGTTTGTTTTAATTCTGATTTTGTTTTTTCATCTAAAAACATTTTATTTTCCTAGTTTTTGTTTAATTTTAGCAACTACTCTACTCAATAATTCTTGAGCATATTCCATTTTCAAAGCAAGGTTTAATAATACATAAACAATTCCGCATAACAAACCAACTGTAATAATTTTTACTATTTCAAACAAGCCGTTTGGTAAATCTACGTAGTTATTAAACATAATGCCTGCAACATAACAAACAACAAATGTTATAGCACCTGCAACAAACATTTTTAATAAATTTTTGAATAATTGTGAATAATCCAATTTTATTTTGCGTTTTATCAATGTACCCAACAAAGTGGCATTGAACAAAGTTACAAGAGAAGTAGAAAGAGTGATACCTCCAACACCTGAACCTATTGCCAATTTTGCAACCAATAACCAGTTTAAGAAGAATTTCAAAATTATTGAAAACAAAGCTGTCAAAAATGGAGTTGTAGAGTCATTAAATGAATAATAAACTCTTGTAATTGAATCTCTAAACACATAAGGCAAAATACAAACAGCCAAATAACAAAGTGCTTCTGTTACCATATAAGTTGCTTGCGCATCAAATGCCCCACGTTCAAAAATCAATCTTATACCATCATAACCTAATGTCCAAATTCCTATCATTATTGGAAAAGCAACAAAGAATAATACTCCAACACCTTTATTAAAATATTTTCTTACACTATCGTGGTCATTTTGCGCTACCAACATTGAAAAAATAGGAAACAATGGAACTAAAAACGCAGTTACCAAAATTCCCACAGGGAATTGAAATACTCTGTTTGAATAACCAATAGCTGTCCATGCTCCTGCATGCAATGAAGAAGCAAAGAACATATCTACATAAATATATATTTGACCTATCGTAGAACTTAATATCGCAGGAAATAAAAGTTCGCAAATTTCCTTAAATCTAGGCGACGTAAAGTCAAAATTTGGTTTAATTTTAAGTCCTAATTGTTTAATTTTTGGCAGTTGATAAACAAACTGACACAATGCACCAATTGTAGTTGCAATAGCAAGAACTTTACCTGTCGGATCATGTTTTACCAACGTAATCATGGCGATTATCACTATACTCATCAAAATTGGAGACAAGTTAGGGAGCATAAATTCTCTATAACTAATCAAAATTCCATAATAAATACCGACAATCCCACCGACAACTAAAACTGGTGACATTATTCTCAAATGAGTGCTTGCAAGTTGTATAAGTTCAACGTTTGAACTTGAAATAATAAACCTCATTATTTGGTCTGAAAAAATAAAACAAAGAATTGCAAAGACCATAAAGAAAATAAAACTTGCTGTCAAAAAACTATTAAACAAATCATTTACTTCTTTATTTGCTTTTTCTTTTAACGAAGGAATTATTTTTGAGAAAACAGATACAGTTGCACTATGGAAAGGTCCACCAACTCCACCCAGCAACACAATTGCCAAAGCAGGAAGTTGATATGCATAGAAATAAGCATCTGAAACAGTTGAAGCGCCATAACAATTTGCAATAGTTACATCTCTAATAAAACCTATAAGCTTACTAAAAATCGTAACAAGCGCAATTAGCCATGCTGCTTTCAATACACTCGGTGTTTTATTGTCTTCCTCAGAAACTGTATTCGCTGTCATCTTTTCCAATTAATTCCACATATAATTTTACGTATTTACTTTTATCCACAAGCGAAGATGTATATTCAATAGTATTTTTTCCTTGATGAATAAAGTCTGAAATGTCTATTCTGCCATATCTTTCAGTTATGCATGGTGCTAAATAAAGTTTTGCAGAAATATCCACACCGTTTATCTTAACACCAAAACTTTTTATTTTAAACGGATTATTTAAAACTAAAAAAGCACGATTTGACGGCGCATAAAATTCGTCTTTAAAATATCGTTGGCATAACTGTCCTGAAACCGTCACAGGTACTGTCGTAATAGAAATACCAGAATAATATCTTTTTAATATTTTATCAAAAGATTTATTCAAACTTTTTCCCATAAACCCTGCACCAAACTGGCTCATTCCGACACCATGACCAAAGCCGCCGCCGTATATAATAAAGCCTATTAAGTCATTTTTTTCATCACGCACGGGGTCAAAAACAATATTTGCACTTGGTAAAGATACATTATTTTTTTGGAAAAGTCTTCTTATCACAAGTTCTTTTTGAACATTCCAAACACCTTTATCAGTAACAATTTCAAGCGCCATAACTTTTCCAGAAACACCACGTTTCAAAACTCGTATTTCTTTCAAAGTTCCCAAATTATCGCCTTTTTCAAATTTTGGAGTAACAAAACCTGTTGCAGATTGACTCAACAATGTCTTTTTTAATACATCTTGCAGCTCTGCAAGACTAAATTCTTTTGTCCAACGATAATATGGTGATTGCATATCAAAAGAGTCTGGACTTGTCATATAAAACATTCTTGCATCTTCTTCATTTGTCAATGGAGGTTGAGAAAACATATCAGCTTTACCTTTTAAATAAGGCTTTGGATTAGCAGGGAAAGATTTTGAACGTGGGTCAGAAAATGCGTTTTGAAAATCTTCTGTATATCCACCTGCAGTTGAACAATATTGAGCTAAAATAAGTTCCCAATTATGCAAAGCAACAAGTCCTAGTGTTTCTTCAACCGCTTGAGTTGCTATTGGAGATTCTGTATTTGCACCATAATAAACTTGGCTTGCAACAGAATCATCAACATCAAACTCTTTATGAGCTTTTACTCTTGGCATTAAAACATAATTTCTTGCCGCAACGGCTTGTGCTTTCAAAGCTTCTAAGCCGAAACTTACAGGCATTTCATTTGGAACAACACCTTTTAAATATTCTTGCAAATCTAAAACATTTACTAAATAAAAAGTATTTTCGTTATGCATATCGATTTCAAATATGCCATGATACAAAGCTTGTTTAGATTTTCTCTTCAAATCTTTTACGCCCAAAACTCCGTTTGGACAGTCAAAAATCAAAGTTGTAGTTAAATCTTTTGTGATGCTTTTTTCGTTTACAAAAATTTCATAACTTCCATTGGTCAATTTCACCTTTACAATATCTGTCGGCAAAAATTTAGCAATCGGTAGTGCAGTTGTTTTGTCATACAAAGCAAAATCAGAAGTTGCAATTACAGAAACTTCATTATACGCATAACTTCTAAAATTATTTGTACTTATTGCGACTCTAACAAATTTTGAAGCAAAACAAGGTAATGTGTTTGTAAAAAACAAACAACAAAAAATTAGAAATAAAAATAATATTTTTTTACTTATTTTACTTCCCAAACTGTGCCTTCTTTACTATCTTTTAAAACAATACCTGCTTCATCTGCAGCAAGTCTTATTTTATCAGCTAAATCCCAATTTTTGTCAGTTCTAGCTTGTTTTCTATATTCTATAATTTCTCCCATTGTAGTGAAATTTTGTTCTAATTTTTTTGAAATTAAATCAACTTTTTCTTTCACTTCTTCTTCAGAAATTTCAATTTTTGAAAAATCAAAACCTAAAGCAGAAGATAAATCAGACAATAATTTCAAGTTTTGAGCAGATTGTTCTTTATTCAATTTATTTGCTAAATCAAATAATACAGCCAAAGCCTTTGAAGTATTCAAATCTTCGTCCATAGCTTCAACAAATGCTTTATATTCATCAGTTGTTGTTATATCAAAACTTTCATCAATTTTAACTTTTTTTCTTGCTTCATTCACAGCATTATAAAGTCTTTTTGCACCAGCTGCAGCCGCTTGCAATGACTCATCACAAAATTCAACAGGCATTCTATAATGATTTGTCAAAATAAACAAACGAATTGTATTTGCATCATAAGATTCTAAAACCTTATCAACAGTCAAGAAATTACCCAATGATTTTGACATTTTTTCTTTATTAATAGTAACAAAACCATTATGCAACCAGTAATTTACGAATTTGCAACCGTTTGCA
>JAZLGV010000041.1:0-2936 GCA_045616505.1 Candidatus Gastranaerophilaceae bacterium
TGTTCCGCCGTTATTTTTCCATTTATAAGTTGCATCAGTTCTTGTTGAACCTATCCAAGAATATTGAGTTTCTTTATAAGATTCTGCAACACTATCTTTTCTTGATGCTGTTATAGGGTTAGAAGCAAGAATACTTGTTTCAACTTTTTTGGCATCAACATTATTCAACAAAACGCCTGTTCCTTGAGCTGTTAAATTACCGCCAACTTTTGTATCTGCGATAGAAACAGTACCTGCTCCAGAATATTTTGTATCTGTTCCAAATTTGTATGATGAAGTTTTTTCAGTCCATTTCATATTTTTAGCATCATTTTTGATTGATGAAATCAAAGCACCATCAATGCTTTCGTATGCTAAGTTACCTTTGTTATCATTAATGAAAGATTTAATTGTAGAATCTGTGAATGAACCATATCTTTCTGTAATATAATCTTCTAAAGTTTTTGTTGTTTCAGAAAGACCTGTAATTGCTGCAACATCATTTGATAATGCGATTGAACTATCAACAGTTTTTGCAATTAAATTTCCACCGATTGTTGAATCTTTAATATCCAAGTTTCCAATAACACTCAAATCCGCACTGCCATTAACATTCATTTTAACTTTTCCGTCAAGTGCTGAACTTGCAACTTTTACATCAGCTTTATCGCCTTTTGTAATAAAATGAATATTACCATTTACGTTATCTTTTACTGCGATAATAGAATTATCAATTCCAATAGAATTTTGATTTATTGCACTAGCATTTGTGTCGCCTGTTGTGATATTATTTCCTGCAACATAAGTAACACCATCTGCAGTAACAAGATTTACATTTTTACCTGCAAAAATATCTGCATTATTTATTTTTATATCGTTTGAAATAATATTTAAATCATCTGCAACTCTCATAACTGCTGCGTATTGAGAACTACCTTCACCACCAATTTTGATACCGGCAGAAGAACCAACATCATTTAATTTTAATTGATTATTAACAAATTGAGCATCTTTTGTTGTCAAAATTAATGAATTAACATTTGTGTAAGAACCATTTTCAAAAATCATACCCATTGGGTTAGAAATAATAACACGACCGCCTGTTGAAGTTAGGTTGCCGGCAAATCTTGATAAGCTTGGAGTTATAACTCTGTTTAATGCTGTTTGACCAGCAGTCATATTAAAGTTCAATGTTTGTCCTGGGGCTGTGTTTAAGGTATTCCAATTTAATGTACTATTTGTTTGAGTGTTTGTAATATTTGCATAAACGCCATTTGAATTAACAGTTGCACCTGTTACGTTATTTAAATTTGCACCGTATTGACCACCAACTTGGTTTAATACTTGCATATCTGCCAATGCTGGCGTTCCTAAGTTAGCAAAAGCCATAAGCAAAAAGCTTGCTAACAATTTCTTGTTTGATTTTTTCATATTTTCCTTCCCACAATGTATATTTATATTTTTTGTCTCTTCTACACGTTACTACAATAATCATACTACAAGATGACACTTATACAATACATCTCAAGATTAATTTTTGCTATTTTTAGTGTATTTTTTACAATTCTTAAAAAAGAATAAAATTTTTATTTTTATATATAATAATATTTATATTAGGAATTAGGAATATAAAAAAAGAAAAAGAGATTTTAGATATGAACAAAAAGAGTATTTTTACCCTATTAATATTGTGTTCACTAGGTTTTCAAATGCAGGCAAATGCAGTTGATAATGTACTTGGTGACGAACCAGGGATGTTAAACAAACAACTTCAACAACAAATTAGAGATTACGAAATCGAAAAAAAAGTAATTAACACAACAGAATCTGACATTGAAAAAGAAAACAAAATTAGAGATAAAGAAAAACAACAAGAAGAAAAAGATGTTGTAAAAGGAAATCTTACATACAACCCAAAATTTTTACTTAACGAAGTTGTTTTTGAAGGTAACACAGTTTATTCAGACAAAAGATTAAAAAAACTTGCAAAAGACCTTATTGGCAAAGAAGTTTATCTTGATGACATAATGAATTTAACATTAAAAGTTAGCCGTTATTACCAAAAAAATGGTTACATCACATCATTTGCTTATCTTGATGCACAAGAAATTAAAGATGGCATCGTAAAAATAAATATTAAAGAAAGCCGAATTACAAAAAAAGAATGTATTGGAAATAAATGGGAACGTGATAGATACTTAAACAACTTTGTAATCGGTGGTCACGGACTTAATTATAACAATGTTTTTAACGCAAGAGCCTTACAAGGTGCAATGAAAAACATCAATAATTCTTCTTATATGACAGGTTCTGTTGGTATTTCAAGAAACGAAAACAACGACACAGAAATAAAATTAAACATACAAGATAGATTTCCAATCAGTTTAGATATGGGTTGGGACGATTACGGAAGAAATTATACAGGTCGTCAAAGATTTACAACAGTTTTAGGAATGGATAACCTTACAGGTTTCGGTGATAGAATTTACGGCGGAGCTATTTTGGGACAAGACTCAAAAGGTGTTTTAGCTGGTTATGAAATTCCTGTTGGACGTTGGGGAACAAGATTAGGATTTGATTTCTCTCATTCAACTATGGATTTGGGTGGGCCTTACAGAAATTATGGAATTAAAGGTTCTTCAAATGATTATATTTTACGTTTAACTCAACCTATCAAAAATACAGCAACTCAAGATATTAATTTAACAGTTGCATTTGATTGGTTAAATTCAAAATCAGATAGTGATTACCTTGGACCATTATCAGATTACTCTCTTAGAGTTTTGAGAACTCGTTTAAACGGTATGTTTGACGATAGATATGGTAGAACACTTGTTAGTTTAGGTTTTGATTTAGGTATTGATGGTATGGGTGCAACAGAAAGCATCTCTGGAGTTGCAGAAAGTGCATTTTATAAAATAATTGCAAGCTTAGCTCGTGTTCAAAGATTGCCTAAA
>JAZLGV010000042.1:0-12497 GCA_045616505.1 Candidatus Gastranaerophilaceae bacterium
TATGCAGATTAACTACTTTAAGTTTTTCTTCTACAGTGTAAGATTTAAATTTTTGTCCTTTGCTTGCCATATTATCACCTCCGTATTCATTGTAGCAAAGAAAAAGCAGACACTTTTTTAGTGTCTACTTTTATCTTACCACTTCAGCAAATTAAAATTGCAAGCGGGTTATTTTATTATTTTTTTTACTAAATTTAGTACTAATTCCAATGTTTCATTATCCAATTTCTTTAATTCATTATTGGTTTCTTTTAATTTTTCAGGGTTTAGTGAAGTGGTATCAAAAAACTCTGATGGTGTTACTTTTAAATAATCACAAATAAAAAGAAATGCTGACATGGATGGCATAGTTATGCCATTTTCTATACGGCTAATGTAGTTGGGATTTTGACCAATTGACAAACTCATATCCCGAGCCGACACTTTTTTGTTCAAACGCAATTCCCTTAAACGTTTTTGAAACTCGTCATCAAACATATATTCACTCCTAATACGATATTTTAAAGCATATTTCCTTTGAATATCGCCATATAAAGGTGAAAAGTGTTGAAAAACGACCTTTAAAAGATGTATAATAACAAAAATACCACAAATAGAGGCGTTTATGAAAATTTATGAAAAACATAAAGAAAGTATAATCATTTTCTGTGTATTTATGTTGATTTACGCAGTAATTGGATTAGGGATTGTCTATTATAATGGAAATGTCGCAAATATGTTTTTTGGAGCCGATAATGCTCGTGCTTTTGGGGATTTTAGTAATGTCGGGTATAATCACTATAGAATTAAAGTTCATCCATTATTATTGATGATGACACAACCAATAACTTTAGTTGTTAAGTCATTTTTACACAATTCTTCATTATCTGTATTCTTTTTAGAAATATTATGTGGTAGTGGAAGTGTTGGTATATTGTATTTTTTGTTGAGAGAATTGGAGATAGATAGAAGAAATGCAATTTTATGGACTGCACTATATGGATTTTCTTTCTCTAATATGATATTTGTATCAGTTCCAGAAACATTTATTGTAGGCTGTTTTTTTCAAATTCTATTTTTTGCTTGGTTGATACATTATGGAAACAACAACAATGATGTCAATGGTACAGCATTTGTTACGCTATTGTTTTTTGCTGCTGTTTGTACTGGTTCTACAATAACAAACTGTATTTCTTTTGCTATAGGGACGATATATTTAGGAACAAAAATGTATACTGATAAAAGAATGTTTTTTAAGTTTATTGGGAAAACGTTTTCTTATTCTGTCTTTTTTGTATTACTGTTAAACGCATTTCAAAGATTAGCATGGAAAGCACCTTATGTTTTAAGTCAATTTAAAGATTTGCTTTTTAATATTAGAAATTTTGAAGAAATTCACTATATGCATTTTGGAACAAGTTTTTCAAAAGTAGAAGCATGGTTTAACGGAATTTTTGCACAATCATTTGTACCTCCAAAAATAGTTTTGAATTTTGCAACTAATCCACAATGGCATAAATTGAGTAATAGTATTCAATTTGATAATTGCAAGCCAATGGTATTTTGGGTTATTTTAGCATTTATAATTTGTGTGGTGTTACTAGCAGTTTATTTTGAAAAAGAGATGAAATTTAAACATGAATTTTTTGCATTAAATTTATTTGTAGCGTTTAATTTAGTTTTGCATTATTTTTATGGAGCGAGGGAGGCATTTATGTATACTCCACATTATTTGTTCGCTATTGTTGCAGTAATGGGAATGACTTTTGATGCAGTTTCAAATAAGTACAAATGGGTATTCAATGTGATAACGATAATATTAATAGGTTGTGTTTCGGTAGAAATTAGTAAGAATTTATTTGCGTTTTCAAAATTATATACTTTAGTTGCAAGTGTATATCATAATCCGATGTTTACATATATTCAATGTGTTGAATTTGTGGCTTTGATAATTGGTACTGTTGGTTGTTGTATTTGGGAAATAAAAGACAATAAACTTGAAAAAATAAATTTTTATGTTTGTATTAAATACTATAGTTTTTGGTGTGTTTTATTTACAACAGGTATGGCATTAATGCGTTTAGCAAGAAAATTTACTCAATAATGGATGTCGTTACTCTTTTACGAATTAAACATTGGATAAAAAATTTGCTAATTATTGTTCCGTTTTTATTTGGTTGTAAAGTTTTTGATTTGGAAATAATAACGAGTTTGTTTGTTGCTTTTTTGTCATTTTCTTTTATAGCTTCAGCAGTGTATATTATAAATGATATTAATGATAAGCAAAAAGATAAAAATCATCCAGTCAAATGTAATCGTCCTATTGCTTCTGAAAGAATAAGTGTTACTTCCGCATTGTTTTTAGTTGGTGTTTTGCTTATAATATCATTTGCTTTATCTTTTATGTATTTAGATAAAATTGCTACGGTTTATTTGTTATTGTATTGTGTATTGAATGTTGGGTATAGTTTTGGATTAAAGAATTTTGCAATTGTTGATGTTTGTATTATTGTCAGTGGATTTGTTCTAAGAATAATGTATGGTGGTGCAGTTGTAAGTATTAATATTTCGGATTGGCTTTATTTGACAGTGTTTGCAGTTTCTTTTTATTTTGCTTTTGGGAAAAGGCGTAATGAATTACAACAACATAATAAAAAAGATACTCGCAAAGTTTTAACGAAATATCCTATTGGTTTTTTGGATAAAAACATGTATATGTGTTTGGCATTAGCAAATGCTTTTTATGCTATTTGGGCAAAAAATCATGCTATACAAGGAATGATTTATACGGTACCTATTGTAATGTTGTTGTCTATCTGTTATAGTTTTGATATAGAACATGTTTCAGAAGGTGATCCTGTTGAAGTTTTAACGAGTGATATTAAGATAATGTGTTTGGTCGTTTTATATATTGCAGTAGTAATAGGTTTTTTATATTTGTTATGAATGTATATGATTTTGACGGAACAATATATGATGGTGACTCTTCAATAGATTTTTTATGTTTCTGTCTTAAAAAGCATAAAAAATTATTTTTCTTTTTGCCTTATCAAGGATTGTTTTTTCTGCTATATAAATTAAGTATTATCAGTGCAAAAAAAGCAAAAGAACAATTTTTTGTTTTCTTGCCATATATAACAGATAATGACCTATATGATTTTGTTAATGAAAATGCAGATAAAATAAAAGAATGGTATAAACTACAAAAAAGAGATGATGACTTGATAATATCAGCATCTCCATTTTTTTTAGTTTATTATTTGTGTAAGCATAACGGGATTAGGAATGTAATTGCAACAAATATGGACAAAACAACAGGGAAAATATTCGGTGAAAATTGTAAGGGAACAGAGAAGGTAAACAGATTTAAAAAAAAATATTCAAATATGGAAATTGATAATTTTTATACTGATACAAATAGTGATTTATATTTGGCAAAATTTGCAAAAAAGGCATTTATGGTAAAAGGGAACAAAATAAATGAATGGTACGCTTGGTGATAAATTGCATGAAATGTTTATATTTTTAGTCGTTGGTGGCATTTGTTTTATTTTTGAATTGACTTTACTTTTTATTTTAGTAGATTATTTGCATTTCCATTATTTGTTTTCTTCTGCATTGGCATTTAGTGTCGCGGTTATCATAAACTATATTTTATGCAAAAAATTTGTTTTTCAGGTACAAAACAAAAGCAGAAAAGCATTTATATTGTTCGTTGTTACAAGTATTATCGGGTTGAGCATAAATCAATTATGTATGTGGTTTTTGGTTGAGTTTTTGTTTTGGCACTATCTGTTGGCAAAAATATTGGCAACCGCTATCGTGACACTTTGGAACTATGCCACAAAGAAAAAGGTTTTGGAATAAATATAACATTTGCAAAAATTTTTAATAACATTCATCTTATGAAAGCAGGCGGATATTACGTAATATCACAAGATATTACGTAATATCCTCCTCCTTTTTATACAATTAAACTCTAAAAACTGTAAAACAACTTTTTAGGGAAATAGCTATTGACAAGGAACAGAATTTTGAAAAGTTTTACTTGCCTATATAAAAATATGAGTAAATAAAAACTTGATTATATTCATATAAAATGCTACAATTCAAATATAATTGTATGTAAAAAGGAGACAAAAGTATGAATACTGCATTGGTTCAATTTAGATGTGACGCCGATTTAAAAAATAAAACATCCGCTTTATATGAAAGTTTGGGTTTGGATTTGCCCAGTGCTTTTCGTCTGTTTATGAAACGGTCTCTACAGGTACATGGTTTGCCTTTTCCCGTTACAACTTTACCGACCCGTCCCCGCTGTTTGGAAGAAATGACCAAGGCAGAGTTTGATGCCATGATGGAACAAGGGTTTAAAGATATGGAAGCGGGAAAATTCCGACCGGCAGAAGATGTATTTGATGAATTGGAAAAAGAATATGGCTTCTGATTTGCAAAAGTATGCTGTAAAAGTTTCTCCTCTTGTCAAGAAACAGTTAAGGGAAATTTATATTTATGTGTCTGCAAATTTGAAATCTCCTTTGGCTGCAAAACATCTTAATTATGATATAAGAAACAAGATTACATCATTACATGAATTACCCAATTGTGGCATACAAATTCAAACAGAGCCATGGAAAAGTAAAGGTATGCGGTTTGTTCCTGTGAATAATTATGATATATATTATGTGGTTAGAGAAACGACAGTGTATGTGTTTGCTGTTCTTTATTCACGAAGGGACAAAAATGATTTATTTAACGGGTTGTCATTAACAACGGATGGGAAAATTTGCTATTCAGGTAATGCTGTATGTGACCCAATAAACAAGTATGGATTAAAAAACAAATAATTGAAACAAAAAATATTAAAACCGCCGTCTGTTTGGACGGCGGTTTTAATATTTTTTTTAATGCAGTTGAAATATAAATTGAAATTTGAAATTATTATTTAAAAGACAAAAGAAGTTACAAAAAATAACGGCTTTTATTTTTTATAATTTCTCCAACTTTCAAAACTTGAAAATTTTTCAAGTTTTGAAAGTGGAATATTTCCAAACCTTCATTTTAATTTGCTTCCAAAAGCCACTCTGTTAAGTCAACAACTCTAACACCTTCAATATCATATTCCTTTTGCAAAGTGCGGGCAATAATTATTTTAGGATAAGCATCTTTAATTTTTAAAAGCCGTTCTATTTCCCGTTTTAAAGTCGCCTTGTCGTGCAAATTTTCTGTAACCTGAATATAAATTTTTTCATTTTGCCGTAATGCCACAAAATCAATTTCTGTTTTATAAAGCACGCCAACGTAAATTTCATACCCACGCCGCATTAATTCCAACGCAACTATATTCTCCAAAACTCTACCATAATCAAAATTACGCCGCCCCAAAAGTGCGGTCCTGAACCCAATATCAACACAATAATATTTTTCCGAAGTAGCCAAATACCTTTTCCCGTGCAAATCATAGCGCCGCACAGGATAAAAAAGATAAGCATTATTCAGAAGCTCAATATAATGCCTGATAGTAATATGATTTGTTTTAATATTACCTGCCTTAAGTGTATTGGTAATTTTTGCTGTGCTTGTTAAATTACTGATGTTATCAAGCATAAAATCTGACAAATGACGCAACACAAGGACGTCCTTAACCTCACCCCGTGCAACTAAATCTTTGGTAATAATTGTGTTATAAACATCACGAATATATTGATAACGATCATTGGTTTCCGCATATTGATAACAACCGGCAAACCCTCCGGTTTCAAGATAATTTTGCAAAAGAATTTCTGTATTTTTTTCTTTTTTGTGATATTTACAAAATTCATAAAAAGAAAAAGGCAAAATATGAATTTCAATAAACCGCCCTGTAAATAATGTGGCAAGATCGCTGCTTAATAAGATGGCATTAGAACCCGTCAGATAAATATCATACTTGCCACTGTTATGCAAACTGTTAATTGCCCGTTCAAATTGTGGACAAAGTTGTACTTCGTCCACACACAAAAAATTGTGTTTGCCTTTTTGATATTTCCTTTCCACATAATTATACAAAGCATTATAGTTGCAAATTTTATCAAATTTCAAATCAAAAAAATCAATAAAAATAATGTTGTTCTTTTTATCTTTTTTTAAAAAATTTATGAAAGAACGCAACAGAAAAGATTTGCCCGCACGCCGCACACCAGTTAAAACTTTAATATCAGTTGACCCAATAAGACGCACTAATTGTGCATAATAATTTGGTCTTTTTACCGATTGCATAATTTGACCTCACTTTCAAAACTTGAAAATTTTTCAAGTTTTGAAAGTAGCGTAACATAAAAAGTCCCATTTTGTCAATGTTTTCACGATTTGAATTTTTAATAAATTTTAAAAATTGGAATTTTTGAAAGCAAAAAATTTGTAGCAAAATATGCCTACTTTTTTAAAACATAAGATAAACACATTATTCAATGTTAAAATTTTTATTCATATGTTATAATGATTAAATTATTATAAAGGATATTTTCCCCAACAATGCAGATTGAAAAGTTTGACATAATTGTAATAGGTGCGGGACACGCAGGTTGTGAGGCGGCTTTGGCTGCTGCCCGTTTGGGTTGCAAGACCATGCTGGCAACCTTGAGTTTGGACAATTTGGCGTTGATGCCCTGCAACCCCAGTATCGGTGGCTCTGCCAAGGGTCAACTGGTGCGGGAAATAGATGCCCTGGGCGGACAGATGGGGTTAAGTGCGGACATTGCCTGCCTGCAAATGCGTCTTTTGAACACGGGCAAGGGGTATGCCGTTCATTCTTTGCGTGGGCAGGAAGACAAACCTTTTTATCATCATTTAATGAAGGGCATTATTGAGCGTCAGGACAATTTGGAATTAAAACAACTGATGATAGATAAATTATTGGTAAATAATGGTGCGGTGCAAGGGGTGGAAGCAGAAACGGGGGAATTTTTTGAAGCACCCTGTGTCATTCTTTGTACCGGCACATACCTTAAAGGGCGTATCGTCTATGGTTCAGTTAATTATGAAAGCGGTCCCAACGGCTTGCGGGCGGCAAACAAATTAAGTGCCAGTTTGTTGGAAAACGGCGTGGAACTGATGCGGTTTAAAACAGGCACACCTGCCCGCATTGACAAACGCAGTATTGATTTTTCCAAAACCGAACCCCAGTACGGGGATGAAGTGTTACGGAATTTTTCCTATATGGATGAAATCAAAACCCGTGAGCAAATCCCCTGTTATTTAAGTTATACCAATGCCAAAACCCACGAAATTATTAAAAAGAATTTGCATTTGTCGGGTATGTTTAACGGTATGATTGAAGGGGTCGGCCCCCGCTATTGTCCCAGTATTGAGGCAAAAATTGTGCGGTTTGCGGACAAGGAACGGCATCAGCTTTTTATTGAGCCGGAAGGCCGGAATACCACAGAAATGTATATCCAGGGTATGAGTTCATCTTTGCCTGCAGATGTACAATTAGAATTTTTGCGTACCATTCCCGGGTTGGAAAATGCCAAAATGATGCGGGCAGGTTATGCCATTGATTATGACTGCCTTAATCCTTTGCAGTTGCAACCCAGTTTGGAACATAAGGGAATCAAGGGACTTTATAGTGCCGGGCAATCCAACGGCACCAGCGGCTATGAGGAAGCGGCGGCACAGGGTTTAATGGCAGGCATCAATGCCGTGCGGAAATTGCGGAATCTGCCGCCCATCATCCTGCGCCGTGACCAGGCCTATATCGGTGTGCTGATTGATGATTTGGTGACCAAAGGCACCAACGAACCCTACCGTATGATGACCAGCAGGGCGGAGTATCGTTTATTGTTGCGTCAGGATAACGCGGACTTGCGGTTGACCCAGTTGGGACGGGATATTGGTTTGGTAACTGATGAGCGGTACGCAAAATTTACCACTAAAAGGGATAGTTTGGCACGGGCTTTGGCAGCGTTGCAAAACAAACATATTGCCCCTCACGAAGAGGAAAATGCCAAATTGGCGGCAATGGGTTCAGCACCCTTGCGTGAAGGCACAACCGCTTTGGAACTTTTGCGGCGGCGGGAAGTCAGCTATGCAAATTTAAGCGAGGCCTTCGGCTTGCCAAGTTTAGATATACACACGGCGGAGCAGGTGGAAATTCATGTTAAATATGTCGGCTATATTGAAAAGCAAAAGGCGGAAGTGGAGCGGGCTTTGAAGTTGGAAAACAAGAGTATCCCCCAAGATTTTGATTATCATACTGTCAAGGAATTGTCCGGTGAGGCGGCAGAGAAACTTACTAAAATTAAACCATTGAATATTGGGCAGGCGGCACGCATCAGCGGTGTGAGTCCGGCGGATATCAATGTTTTGATGGTGGCGTTGGAATTGATAAAGAGAAAAGGAAAGTAAAAAAAAGCAGTTGTTATAAACTGCTTTTAATATAAAATATTTTATAAGGAGTTATACAATGAATTATCATGTATTTGTTGTTAACAGTACAACTTTTAAATGTCATTTAGAATATATGTTTGCGGGAATTGGTGCTGATGATAAACAAGTACCATTTTTATCTGATACAGAGAATATTAGTTTACATTCTACTACAGAAAGAAATTTGGTTGGAATGATAGCCGATATTTCCAAAATATGTATTGGAGATAAAGTACTTTTTTATCTTCAAAGTGAAGAACAAAAATCAGGCATGTTTTTTGGTGTTTTTAAAGTTATATCACAACCATTTTTTGACGAAAACAATTCCAATCATTATTTGAAAAATGAATTACAAAAATCTTTGACATTTCGTATTTTAATTGCACCTGACGAAGTATATTTACAAGGCGTTTCTGAACATGAATATTTAGATTCTCTTGATGGTATCGAGTATCCATATCAAATGTGTTGGAGTTTAATTTATAGAAAACTAAAAGGAAACCGTGGTTGTACAATGATAACTAAATTTGAATACGAATGGTTGAAAACAAAATTACAAAATGTTAATAATAACAATTTTTATGAAATTAATGATATTGAAGGGCTGACATTTAACTCTATAACATGGAGTATAGAGCTAATTGCTCAAAATAACCAATATTTAGGACAACAAAACAGTTTAGATATACGAGATAGGTTATTGTTTAAAGCAAATAGAAGAAATACTTTTGAAGTGCATTTGCAAGCATATATTTTGCAACATATAAGAGAAAATGAAATTTTAAAGAATTTATTGTTATCTTTACGTGATAATGATTATTGGATTGGCAATGAAGTATCTTGTGGTGTCGGCATGCAACGTATTGATATTATGATTATACAAGAGAGAAATAATGATGTATATTTGAAAATTGTGGAACTAAAATGCGTAATTCCTGAAATGTATATCTTAAAAAAACAATTACCATGGTACATAAAATGGGTACGTGATTATATAGTACCGAATTATATTTCTCAAGGCAAAACAATACATATTATTCCCTGTGTAATTGCTTTACACACAGAAAATGTAGAATTTATTGCGGCAGCACATAGTTTTAGTAATAATTTTAATGCCAACGATAATATTGTTTTTGAACCGTTACAATATATTTCTGTAGCTATTCATGATGATATATCATTTCACAATGAACTATAATAATATTGCTATTTAGATTATATTTTCTTGAATATCATTATATATTCGTGTTTGAATATATAAAAATCGTTGGCTAATGCTCGATAACGCCATATACCTTGCTGTTGTAATTTACTTCTTGTTTCATCAAAGTTTTTAACAATGATTGCTTTTAAAATAAATTTTCGTAATAGAAAGGTGTTCATTACATAAAAGCCCAAAGGTACAACTTGACTATTGGCATATTTATCACCAATAACAACTGCACAATAACGATTTTTTTCTAAAATTGAAGTGGTATTGTCAATGACTTTGCCAAAGTTATATAAAAATTTTTGTAGTGTTGGAGCATTTGACAAATCTTCAGAATCATCAGAGAATTTTATAATATCCCAATACGGGGGGTGCATAATTACAAATTGTACTTTTGATATATTAAGATTTTGTGTAATTGATTTTAAATCAATATTTTGACTATTTCCGCAAAATATATGTGAACCACATTGACTGTTTTCTTCACTTTTAATACGGCATTTTGCTTCTTCTGCAACTTTTTCTTGAAGTTCAATGCCAATAGCATTTCTTCCCATACGTTGAGCTTCAATTAAAGTTGTACCACTGCCCATAAAAGGGTCAAGAACCCAATCACCTTTCTTGGTGTATCTTGATAGTAACTGATGTGGAATTTGTGGTACAAAATTTCCGTGATAATGTCCGCTATGTGCTCCGCTGTTATCACGTTTAGAAATTATCCAAAGTGAATTTGTTTCTATATCTGTGTAATTCTTCCATTGACTTAAATCAATATCATTATAATGTGGCATGGTTATTATTTTGTTAAACAATGTATGTATTCAGTTGTTTCGTTAGCAAGAATATGACGGTTATTATCTGTATCAGCTTTAAACCGGTGATATTTTTGTGTAGCAACATCATATTTACCATATTTGCTCATAATATTTTTTATGGTATCTAAAGACATTAAACCTTCATTATTATAACTTAGAAAGATATACTTAAATTTAGCGTTGGCAATTAAATTTTCAAAAGTTTTAGCTACTTGTGGGCGTGAGCAATAATTGCTATGTTGTGATTTATCTTCACGTAGACCTGTTGCACCACGCAGTTGAGGATTATCATAGCGGGAAATAGTTTCCAAAATATGATAATTAGTATAATATTGACGTGCATTATAGGGTGGATCTAAATAAAGAATATCGCCTTTTATTTCGCAAATCAAACTATTTATATCCTTATTGTAGACAACCCCTTTTTCCCCTTGAATAATTGGTAATAATTCTAACTGAAATTTTTTTTGAGCAGATTTTTTAAGCTTTTTTAGAAACGCCCCATACACTGATGCAGTATTAGCATATTTATCAATGGAATTAATTAAACTCGCTAAATAATAAAAATAGCATGCAGTACTGATTTTTTTTGCTGTTCGTAATTTGTTTAAAGCAATGCGAATGGCATCACAAAGCATACCGTTTTCATCATTAAAATACATTCGTCCTGAACCAGAACCTGCACAGTAATTGTTATAAATAAATCCGTGAATACCTTGTAAATTATTAAAATAGGACAATAAATTTTGTGGCAAACTTTCTGAATTTTCAATATAATGTTTATTCAGCACATAACTAAAATATTGAATATCATTAGACAATACAGTACATCCCTTTAATTTGTAATTAAGACCTACAATACCAGTACCGGCAAACAAATCAGCAAAAAAGCAATGTTCACCATCTTTATATCCACTAATATCATTTATTGTTGAGCATAAAAATTTCAAGAGAGATAATTTTGACCCAATATAATTCATGTTTAGTTCACCTCACTTTTATGTTCCATAATATCAGCAATAGAACATCCAAAATAATTACAAATACGGTCAAGAATGTCCAATGAAACATATTCTCCGTGATTCATTTTTGTAATGGTTGATTTAGATATGCCCGTTGCTTTCATAAATTCTTTTTTTGACATATCTTTGTCAATTAGTAATTTCCAAAGCGGTTTATAAGAAAAAGACATTTTTATTTTCCTTTCGTTTTTGATTTTAGCACATAAGTATTGAGAAGTCAATAGTTATATCATCAACATGTCAATATATTTATGGAGGAAATTTATTGTTATGAATAATAATGAGGCAATGGGAATAGCGGCAGAAGTGGCTATTGCAAGAACTTTTAATATTTTTGTAAATGATAGTTATGCGAATCGTGCAGATTCTGCAACATTAAGATTTTTATTAGACAATAGCAGTGCAATTAAGTATATTTTTGAACATAATGGAATTCCTATTCCTGTTCGGCATATTGCCGAAGGACAGAATCCCATAGATTTTATTTTGCAGGAGAATAAAACATTATCGGTAAAAACTAATCAGGGTAAAATGGGGAAAGTTGCTCCGCAAATTATCGGGCAACCTACGCAAGAAACTTTTTTTAATTATTTACAAACAAATGATATTTTGACGAATTTTGAAATATGTAATTATCTTAGCAGCAGAGGATTAGTGGATTGTTACGAAAATCGAGCAAAAATATTTAAGGAAATTGTAATAAATCATATAGATTTATTGATAAAAATGTATTGGCGTAATATGTTTGAATGTGATTATCTTATTCATTTTTATAACTTAAAAATTGGTGCTGATCCGTTAGAAAATTATGATGTTTTTCCAAAAGCATTGTTTGATAGACATTGGCAAAAAGAACTGTTTACCTTTACTCAAACATTGACAACTTGGAATGAATCAACAACGTTAAAATATGCAGGTGTCACTTGGGAATTGTCAAAACAAGTGCAACACCTTAGAATAATAAACCTCAAACGGAGTCCTGTAATTCAAACATTTACGCGGACGGAGATTCAGTTCATTAAACTTTGACTGGATATATTCTTCTGATAAATATGTAATGTCTTC
>JAZLGV010000043.1:0-21047 GCA_045616505.1 Candidatus Gastranaerophilaceae bacterium
TTAATACTCTAATAGTCTCATCTAATATGTTTATAAATTGTATGGTTTACACTTTATTAAATGCTCGTGAAGAAATAAATTTGCTAGTTTGTTTTTAATATGTTTACAAAACTTAATATAAGGTAAAGAAACTTGCTATTACTGTCGATAAATATATAGTAAGGAGTAGATAGTTTTGAACAATAACTCAATAGCAAGTAATATACCTAAATTTGGCATGATATTGGATGGTATCATGAAAACTTTGGAAGAATCTCCAGAGGTACAAAAGTATAATGAAGCTAAAGATGCTGCAAATAGTTCATTTTTGTTTTATCAAAATGATGCATCTCATGTTATTGCTACTGCTGAACAAAGTTTGAATGTTGCAAGAGAAGAATTGGAAACTGTTAGAAAACTATTGGAAGAAGACCCTGATAATGAAGATTTAAAAAGAATTGTTGCTCAAAAAGAAGAAGTAATAAAAAATTTGAGTGAACAAAAAAATAAAGATGAAGATTTCTTGGATTCTTTGAATAATATAAATGAACAATTTTTATTTGAAGTAGAAACTCAAGACAAACAAGTTCAAGAGTTCAACGAAAGATTTAATGCTTATAATAAAAAGTTTGATAGATCTCGTGATTCATTAGATGTGGATTACGAAACTTATTAAGAGAGCATAGAGGTTTTTATTTTTATATTACGTGGTTTATTTTATAAATCACGTTTTTTATTGTATATTTTATATGTGATATAAATTTTTAGGATGTAGGTATGGTTTTGAAATTTATTAATGAAGATAGATTAGTAGAGTCTTTTATTTCGCTTGCAAAAATTAATTCTGGTTCTGATGAAATACAAGCAGAAACAAGAATTCCAAGTACAGATAGACAATGGGATATAGCAAATTATTTAAAAGATAGATTGTGTGAACTTGAATTAAGTGATATCGAATTGAATGAAAATGCAATTTTGACTGCGTTTTTCAAAGGTAATTCAGAATGTGAAAAAACGGTTGGTTTGTTTGCTCATTTCGATACAAGTTTTGAAGTGAATAATGAAAATGTATGTCCGATTTTGCACGACAAATATTTAGGTGGAAATATAGAGCTTCAAGAAGGCACAGTTATTGATGAAAATGATTTGAAACCTTATGTAAATCAAAAAATTATAACTTCTGATGGTAGAACTCTTTTGGGTGCAGATGACAAGGCTGGAGTTGCAGAAATATTAGAAGCGATAAAAGTTTTAAAAGAACATCCTGAAATCAAAAGACCAAATATAAAAATTGCTTTTACTCCTGATGAAGAAACAGGTTCAGGGGTTCAAAAATTTGATGTTGAAAAATTCAAAGCAGATTTTGCATATACAATAGATGGAGATTTGCCAAATGTTGTGGAAAATGAGTCTTTTAACGCATTTAATCCAGAAATAGAAATTACAGGAAAAAATGTTCACCCAGGGTATGCTAAATCTGGTGGTATGATAAATGCTTTAATGGTTGCAACAGAGCTTATAGAAAAATTACCTAAAAAAGAATTGGCACATACAACTGAAGGGCATCAAGGGTATTATCATGTGATGAGTGTTCAAGGTGATGTTTCTAATTGCAAAATTAATATGTTAATAAGAGATCATGATTATAAAAAAGCACAAAAACGAGTTTCTTATATGGAAAAACTTGTTGCAAAATTACAGAAAAAATATAATTGTGAAATAAAATTTGATAAAAAAGAGCGTTATCATAATATGAAAGAAGCTTTAGATAAAGCTCCAGAAGTTTTGGAATTTGCAAAACAAGGTATAAGTCGTTCAGGCATGAAACCAAAAACAAAAGCTATAAGAGGTGGTACAGATGGTGCATTTTTATCTTTGAAAGGACTCCCAACACCAAATTTGGGTGCAGGCGGGTTAAATTTTCATTCAAAACGAGAATTTTTACCTGTTTCAAATTTGATTAAATGTACAGAAGTGATATTGAATATACTTCAAGTAATCGCTGAAAAAGTGTAAGTTTTTAAATAAAAAGTTTTGTAAAGTTTTTATTTAAAAACTAGCAAATAAATTTTTTAGCGGATTTATAATATTTGGTAACTGGTTATTATGTAGTAGTGTATAATTAGTTAACGTGAGAGAAAAAAAGAGAAAAGGGAATAAAAGTGGTAGACAACCGTTCAGCAGGTTTTTTTGGAATAGGTGGTGCGTTCAACTTTAAAAGTGGCGACATCTCTGGTACTGCTGCGAATTGTCAAGACGATAAAATGGGTCCAGGTACTGAATACGGGGTTATTGAACATGGCGAAGACGAGGATAGCCAAAACCAAAACCAGTATGTAGATAGAAGTGCGCAGCTTAGAGCGACTCTCAATTCTCTTGCGATGATGAATGTTGCCAATGTGCTGAATGAAAAGAAACGACTAGAAAAATTAGTCAAAGAAAAAGCTCAAGTTTCTCATATTGATGATGAGGAATTTATTGATGATTTTGAGTCAAAAGAAAACAAATCAGAGATTTCTTTTGATGAGGAAAAATTGTTTGATGAATTGATAGAAGATGACATCGAAGATTAGTTTTTAATAAAACTTAATTAGACGATTGATTTTATTTATTGTTTGGCATAGAATACTAATAGCCGATTTATAAGGGTGGTTTATACACTAAACCCAAGTTCCAAGAAAGGATTAAACCATGAGTTCAATTATTGAAAATTTAGAAAAACAATATCTAAATAAAGAAGTTGCAGACGTAAATCCTGGTGATACTGTAAAAGTTTTTGTAAGAATTATTGAAGGTAATAAAGAAAGAACACAAGCTTTTGAAGGTACAGTAATCAAAAAACGTGGTTCAGGTATCAATAAAACTATCACTGTTAGAAAGATTTTCCAAGGTATTGGTGTAGAAAGAGTTTTTGCTCTATATTCTCCAAGAGTTGAAAAAATCAATATTCTAAAACGTGGTGATGTTAGAAGAGCTAAACTTTATTATTTGAGAAACTTGTCAGGTAAGGCAACTCGTATTAAAGAAAAAATTGAAAAAAGAGGTTAATTAAAATTTCTTTTTAGATATTTGTTAAAAATAGTGTTTGCAATTTTTGTGAACACTATTTTCAGTATAGAGGTTTTATGAAAAAAAATATTGAAGAAAATGTTGAAGAAAAAGTAAATAAGCCGCAAGAGTTTATTCATTGGTATCCAGGGCATATTGCAAAGGCTGAAAGAAAATTAAAAGAACAAATCAATTTGGTTGATGTTGTGATTGAAGTTCTTGATGCAAGAATACCTTTGAGTAGTTGTTATGGAAATATTACTTCTTTAATTGGTGAAAAACCTCGTTTAATACTATTGAACAAATCTGATTTGGTTGAAAAAAACGAATTGAAAAGTTGGATTCAAGTAATAAAAGAAAAATTTAATTGTGCTGTTTTGACTTCTGATGCAAAAAATTCAAAAGATTTGAACAAGATAATCACAACTGCAATCGATTTAGCTGAGCCAAGAATACAAACGTTGATGAAAAAAGGTTTGTTAAGACGTAGTGCAAGAGTTATGGTTGTTGGAATGCCAAATGTTGGTAAATCAAGTATCATCAATAAATTAACAAAAACTTCAAAGACAAAAACTGGTGCAAAAGCAGGTGTTACAAGACAACAACAATGGGTTAGAATTAATCCAAAAGTTGATTTGCTTGATACCCCTGGTATTATTCCGATGAAGCAAGAAGACCAAGAACGTGCAAAAAAACTTGCGTTTGTTAATTCTGTTTCTGAAAATGCTTATGAAAAAGAATCCGTCGCTGTTGAGTTATTAAAAATTTTAGATAAAAAATATCCCTTAATTATAAGAGAATATTATAAATTGGCAGAAGATGAAGAATTATCATTAGAAACTATTGCAAAATCAAGAAATTGGATATCAAAAGGCGCAAGTGCTGATATTGAACGTACTTCAACTTTTGTTCTTTCTGATTTTCGTTCAGGTAAAATGGGGAAATTTATATTAGATGTCAAATAATTTGTTTGAATTTGATAAAAGTTTTGAAAAAATTATAATCGGTACAGACGAAGCCGGTAGAGGCCCTGGGGCAGGTGGAGTCTTTGCAGCTGCTGTTTGTTTTGAAAAATGTGATGATGAATTGGTAAATTCCCTTGTTCAATTAAATGATTCTAAAAAACTTACACCTAAAAAAAGAGAATTTTTGTATGACATTATTTTAAAAAATACAATAAATTCGATAGTTTGTATTGAAGTAGAAGAAATAGAAAAAATAAATATTTTAAATTCTTCTTTAAAAGCAATGAAACTTGCTTGTGAAAATGTAGCAGAAAAAATAAAAAATAAAAATAAGCTTGTTTTAGTTGATGGAAATAAATTGATAAAAAATTTTGATATTCCTCAACAATATATTATAAAAGGTGATGCAAAATCTGCTTCTATTGCTGCTGCAAGTATTTTGGCTAAAGTTTCAAGAGATAGATATATGCAAAAGTTAGACGAAAAATATCCAATGTATAATTGGAAGAAAAACGCTGGTTATTTAACAAAAGAACATCTTGCCGCCATTGATGAATATGGTACTTGTGAGTACCATAGAAAATCTTTTTTGCGTAAGCATGAAGCAAAACAATTATCTTTATTAAATTAGATTTTTATTTTTGAAATTATTTGTTCTGGAGTTAGGTTGTATTTTTTATACAAATCTTTGATAGAGGCTCTATCAGTAAATTCTTTTTCTGCTCCAAAATTTAAAACTTTCATGTCAGAATTTCCATAGAAACTTGCTATTTTTTGACCAAATCCACCGTCTAAAATACCATCTTCAAGAGTAATAACGGCATTGTGTGAAGTTTTTAGGTTTTCTAAAAGTTCTTTATCAAGTCCTGTTAAATAACAAGGATTGATAAGTGTTGCATTTATTCCTAAATCTGATTTGATTTTTGCTTTAACTTCTTTTGCCAATTCAAAGAATGTTCCAACACCGATAATTGCAATTTTTTCGCCTTGTTCAATTACTTTGAATTTATTTAGTTTAGAATAATCCGTTTTATCTTCAATTCCTGTTGTAATAACATCATTGAAAGGTATTCTTATAACGACAGGATGTTCGTTTTGTTCAACAGACCAATCTAACATTGCAAGATATTCTTCTTTGTTTGTAGGTGCTAAATATACAAGATTAGGAATATTACTGATAAATGGAATGTCGAAACATCCTAAATGAGTCATATCTGCTCCTGATATTCCTCCCCAGTTTAATATTATTGTTGCAGGAGAGTTATTTAGGCATAGGTCTTGTGATAATTGGTCGTAAGTTCTTTGAACGAATGAACTTAAAACAGAAAATATAGGTTTTGCTCCACGTTTTGCAAGCCCTGAAATATATGCTATTGCGTGTTCTTCAGAAATAGCTACATCTGTGTAATTATCACCCATTTTATCTCTAAATTCTTGAGTAAAACCGATTGCCCCAGGGGTTGCAGCAGTTATTGCAACAACTGTATTGTCTTTTTCTTTTTTCTTTAAAATATAATCTGTTGTAATTGAATTATATGTTTCTATTTCAGATTTTTTGCCGAAGTTTTCAATGCCGTTTGGAGCAATCCAATGGAAATATTCTTTGTTTTCTTCTGCCAGTTTTAATCCTTTTCCTTTTAGTGTGTGGATATGAACGACAGTTGGTTTTTGTGTATCTTTTACTTTTGAGAATGTTTCAATTAGTTTTTCAATATTGTTGCCTTCTTCAAGGTAATGATATTCAAAACCCATTGATTTAAAGAAGTTGCAATCTGCTTGTCCGTTTGTTTCTCTAAGTAGTTTTAAATTTTTATATAAACCGCCTTGATTTTCAGCGATAGACATTTCGTTATCATTTACAATGATGATAATATTTGAATTAAGTACGGCAGCGTTGTTTAAACCTTCAAATGCTTCTCCGCCTGATAGTGAGCCATCACCGATTAATGCAATAATATTTTCTTTATCGCCAAGCAAATCTCTACCTTTTGCAAGTCCAGTAGCAAGTGAAACAGAGGTTGATGTGTGTCCGATTACAAAATGGTCGTGTTTGCTTTCTGAAGGGTTTGAATAACCTGAAATTTCTGAATATTTTTCAGGGTTTGTAAATCCTTCTTTTCTTCCTGTTAGCATTTTGTGTGCATAGCATTGATGAGAAACATCAAAGATGAATTTATCTATAGGGGAATTGAAAACATAATGTAGTGCTATTGTAGTTTCTAGTATTCCTAAATCACCGCCGATATGTCCGCTTATTGTATTTGTTCGTTGTATGATTGCTTCTCGCATTTCATTTGCAAGGTCATACATTTCTTTTGTTGAAAGTTTTTTTAAATCTTTTGGTGAATTAATTTTGTTTAATATTTCTGTCATATTTTTCCCCTATTTTTACAGGTTTATTATAGCATGATTAATTTTGTTTAAAAAAGCGAACTTTATAAAAGTTCGCTTTTTTTAGATTTTTATTACCATAAATTTACTATCTTTTTTGGCAAGAACTTTATGTTCATCATTTTTTTTGAACATAAGAATTTCTTTTTCTTTGAGAGTAAATTTTTCTGCCTCAAAATGAAGTTCAATTTCTCCGTCAATAACATAAGCTGCGGCATTGGTTTCTGATGAATGGGTATCAATAACTTCGTCTTTTTTTAGGGCGATGATGTTTAGGCAACTTTCGTTATTTTCTAATAGAACTTTTTTGTCGATTTTTTGCGTGTCATTATCAACTAATTCTTTTGCTTTTAATACATTATAAAACATAAAAACTCCTTTCTTTTTAATTATTAATTAACTAAATTGAAAGAAGTTTCATTATCTTTATGTATAAATTTTGGTGCTATTTTATGCCGTAATTTTTGTTTTGTATTCAATTAAACATTGTGCAAGTTGGTCAGGACAGCTTGATGTTTTATCACCACAAGTTATTCCTTGAAGTCTTTTTATAACTTCATCAATTTCCATTCCTTTTACAAGGCTTGCAATTCCCAAATGGTTTCCAGGGCAACCGCCGATAAATTCAGTTGAAACAATTTTGTTATCTTCAATTTCTAAATTTATTTGTCTGCAACAAATGTTTTGTGGATAGTAAGTTATTTTCATTTTTGTAAAACCTCTTGTTTCTTTCTTCTTTACATATTATCATAAAAACTTGACTATGCGTATATAATCAATAGAAAATAAAAGGGTAAAAAGCAGATAAGTCGGAATAATATGCAAAAATTTATTATACAAAATATGGGTTGTAAATCTAATCAATTAGAAGGTGCGTTGATTACTGAAAAATTGGTGAATTCTGACTATGAAAATGTAAAAAAAATCGAAGATGCAGATATTTTCATTTTAAATTCTTGTTCTGTTACTCATAAATCTGATAACGAAGCCTTGTATATTTTGCGTCACGCAAAACATAAAAATCCTAATATAACAACTGTTTTGACTGGTTGTGTTGCTCAATTAGAAAAAGAAAATTTGTTAAAAGAGGACTATATTGATATAGTTTTAGGTAATGATGACAAGTTGAATATATTATCTTTTTTGCCTAAAAAACAATCAAAAGTATCAGATATTATGAGTCAAAATACATTTACAGAAGTGTTGTTGCATGATTTATCAAAAACACGTGCAAATTTAAAAATTCAAGATGGATGTGATAATAGATGTACTTATTGCACAATTTGTCTTGCAAGAGGAAAAAGTCGTTCTGCTTCAATTTCATTTCTATTGGAACAAATAAAAATTTTTGAAGATGCAGGTTTTAAAGAAATCGTGCTAACAGGAATAAATATTGGTCAATGGAAAAGAGTTGATAACGGTGTTGAAAAAAATCTGTTAGACCTTTTAAAAGAAATTGAAGAAAAAACAAATATTGAAAGATATAGGTTAGGTTCTTTAAATCCTTTAGAAATAAGTGATGAGTTTTTAGAATTTTTAAGTCAATCTAAAAAATTCTGTCCGCATTTTCACCTTTCTTTGCAGTCTTTGTGCGATAAAACTTTGAAGAATATGAATAGAAAAAACACGGCACAAGATGCGATTGTCTTGATAGAAAAAATTACAAAAAAATTTGAAAACGCTTTTATCGGCGCAGATATAATTGCAGGGTTTCCAAATGAAACAGAAGAAGATTTTGAAGAAACTTTGCGTAATTTGAAAAAATCAGGACTAACAAAAATTCATACATTCCCTTATTCAAAAAGAAAAAATACCGTTGCTGCAAGTATGGAAAATCAAGTTTCTGATGTTGAAAAAAATCGCAGAGCAGATATTATAAAAGAACTTTCAAATGAAAAATATTTAGAATTTTTGAAAAAGAATAAAGGTAAAATTTTAAACGTAATGATTGAAAAAAAACGTGATAAAACTACAGGCTTTTTGAAAGGTGTTTCTGAAAATTATATTCAAATTTTGATAAATTCAAAAGATGACTCTTTAAAAAATACTATTCAAAAAGTTATAATCCAAGATACGGATAAATATGTTTTAGGAACAATTTTTCAATAAATGTTCTGTGTTTTTTCTTGCTTTTTACGATATAAATTTCTTTTAGCAATATTTTGTATGCATCAAATTGTTTTGAAGCATAAATTTCAGCTTTGATTTCTTTAGGTAGTTCTTTATAGTGTTTTCTAGGTGAAGAAAGTTGAATGTAGTCAATTGAAGCTCCAGGTTCAAGTATGTTGTCAGGAGTTACAACTTGTTTGTTTACTTCATATAAAACATTGTCGCCATCTTTGAATACGAATTGAAGATATACGTTTTTCATTTCTAGCAAAGATTTGTTTTTAAATCTAAATATGAAATCAATTTTGTAAGTTCTAAATATTCTGTTTGTTCTAATTCTACCGACAGCAGTATCTATATCAAAATCTGCTAATTTTACAATGTTTTCAATATAGTAATTTTTAACTTTTTTGATTTTAAATTTATATAAATCTGCTTGTACGTAGTTTCCTCTTGATTCTTCGTATTCAGACAAACCTGTTAATAATGCTAGATATTCTTTGTAATTTATTAAATGAGGAGCTTCCTTGAATACTTCATCAAAATATTTGCAAGATTTTACAGGATCTTTTGCAATTAATAAAATTGCTAATTGATATTTTATAAGTGGAGAATTGATAAGTTTTTTTGCATCATATAGATGTTCAATTGCTTCATCTGCTTTATTTTGTTTAACTTTGTCTTCTGCAAGATAGACTAAAGAAGAAGCGATTTTTTCATTAAGTGTTTTTGTGTTTTTGTTTTTATGTAATGTTCCATAATAAACTTTTGATTTGTTGTATTTTTGTTGGGCTAAATCAAAACGATTTTGTTCAAAATATTTATCTCCAAGAGATTCGAATATTTCTCCTTTGTATGTGATAAGTTTTGTTTTTGGTTTTTCGCCAATACCGTTCATTACTGCTTCTGCTTCACCATAGCGTTTATTATTGATTAAGAATTTTGAGAATTCAAATTTAGGTTTAAATTCGTGATATGGAGCTTTATTTATAGCAGATTTGTATTCTTCTTCTGCTGTTTTCATATCGCCTTTTAATTCATATAACAAAGCAAGTTTTAAACTTACTGAGTATGAACCAGGTTTTAGTGATTTTAAATATTCGCTTTTTGCAATCATTACATCAAGAGTTTCGTCATCAATTTTTTCTTCTTCTTGTTGCGCTCTTATATGTTCTTCGACATTTATTGTATTAAGGGTGTATGCAACTATTCCTATTGTCGTTATTAAGGCAAATAAGAATGAAAATAATATTGTTTTTAAATATCCGATTATGGTTTGTTTATTCATAATTTTCCTGTACTGAAATTGTTCCAGCACCATCTATTTTTTGTATTTTTCTGTAAATTTCATTTATGTCTATGTCTGAAGTAGCAATAATGCTTGCTGTGATTTCATATTCGTTGTTTTCCATAATTTTTTTTGAAATTTTTTGTAATGTTCCAACAGATGTCATAAGGTAAGATTGAACATTTTCAGCATTTTTTTCTTCACAAGTGACAGAAATTTGAATGTTTTTTGTGTTTTTAGTGCTTTGTTTAAGAAAGTTTTTTTCAACAGTTCTAATTGCAACTAAAACTAAAACGCAAACAATAGTTGCACCTATTGCAAGTGCAATCATTCCTGTTCCGCAAGCCATACCAATAGCTGCCACAATCCATAATGTTGCGGCTGTCGTAAGTCCATAAACTGAAGCCCCGTGCCTTAATACTGTACCACCACCGATAAAACCTATACCTGTAAGTATTTGTGCTGCAATTCTGGCAGGGTCCCCAAATGCTTGAGGGTGAATACTATCTGCCGCAAGAGGGAATGCGTATATTGAAAGAATTGTAAATACGCAAGAGCCTAAACAAACTAAAATATTTGTTCTAAGTCCAGCATATTTGTTTGTCAATTCTCTTTCCAAGCCAATTGTTGCACCAAGTATAACTGCAAGTATAAATCTTATCAAAATTGTAATATCAAATGAAAGTGGCAATGCTATTCTCCTTATTTTACACTAAGTTTAGCACCTATTTTTGTCTATTACAATATATCAAATAGTTGAATAAGTTTTTATCTGTTATTGTTTTTTGGATCTAAAATATCTCTTAGGGTATCGCCAAGTAAATTAAAGCAAAGTACAGCAATAAAAATTAAAAAACCAGGAGTTAAAAGCCAAGGTCTATATAAAATATTGATGTATTCTTGTGCTTCTTTTAGCATATTACCCCAACTTGCATCAGGTTGTTGAATACCAAGTCCTAAAAAGCTCAAACCTGATTCTGAAAGAATATAAGAAGGAACACTTAACGTCATTGCAATTATTATGTAACTTGTTGTTTGAGGCAAAATATGTTTTGTTATAATTCTGAATTTTGAAGCTCCAATTGATTCTGCGGCTTGGACAAATTCTTGTGTTTTTATTGATAAAACCATACCTCTGATAACTCTTGCAAATCCTGCCCAGCCAATGAGCGCAAGTATGATTACTATTAAGATAAATCGTTGAACACTTGTCATATTAGAAGGTAAAATTGCAGCAAGTATTATTAATAGGTAAAAACTAGGAATAGACATGATTGCTTCTGCAAATCTCATCATTATCGCATCGGTTTTTCCACCCAGATAGCCTGAAATTCCACCGTATAATAAACCAATTGGAAATAATACGAATAAAGCCAAAAAGCCTATTGTCATTGATATTCTTCCACCAAAGAATAGTCTTGAAAATACATCTCTGCCATTGATGTCTGTTCCAAGTAAACAAATTCTTCCACCTTTTTCTGTTCCGAATAAGTGGATATTGCAAGGAATTATTCCCAAGAATTTATATGGTTCTGCTTTTGTGAAAAATTTTATATAGTATTTTTGAGTTCTATCAAGTTTATATTCGACTGACATTGTGTTTTGGTCAAATTCTCTTTTGTAGTTGTATGTGTAAGGTCTTGAGAATTTACCGTTTGAATCAATTGTAAAAATAACTGATGGTGGAGCATAAGAAATAGCTCTGTCAGAAAAATTTTTAGAATAAGGTGCAATAAAATCTGCAAAAAGTAATGTTGCATAGATAAGTGTTAATATTATCAATGCAATTGTTGCAAATTTATCTTTTAGTATTCCTTTTAAAATTTCCATTTTTTATGTTTTTACCCTTATTCTTGGGTCTGTGATGATAAGCATTATATCTGCGAGTAAGTTTCCGATTACAAGCATAATTGCCCCCATCATCAAAGATGCCATAACTAAATTTATATCTGATTTTAAAACTGCTTCAAGAATTAATCTTCCAAGTCCAGGATATTGAAAAACATATTCTGTTAAAGCTGCACCACTTAAAAGAGACGCAAATTCAAACCCAAGAAGTGTGATTAGTGGGTTTAGTGCATTTCTTAGTGCGTGTTTATAAATTACTTTGAATTCAGAAAGTCCTTTTGCTCTTGCAAATTTAATGTAATCACTATCAAGTACATCAAGTAAATTTGCACGCATTTGTCTTTGCAATCCAGCAAGAGAAATTGTGAATAATACCGTTGTTGGCAAAACTAAATGTTTTGCAATATCAAAAACTTGACCAGAAAAATTCATTTCTGCAAAATCATAACTTGTAAGTCCTCCAACAGGGAAAAGACCTGATTTTACAGCAAAAATTAGAAGTAAAATTGCAAAGAAAAACGATGGAATTGCCATTCCGATACTTGTTAATACTGTAAGAATCCTATCAAGCGGAGTTTTCCATTTTATTGCAGCAAGGATACCAAGTGGAATTCCTGTTATCCAAGTTAAAAATATAACAAGTGAAGTGAGTAGAAGTGTGTTTGGTATTCGTTCTTTTAATTTGTCTGCAACTCTTTCTCCTGTTGAACAATAGCCCAAATCGCCTTTGATAAATCCTACTGCCCATTTACCGTATTGAACAATTATAGGTTTATCAAGTCCAAGTCGTTTGGTTTCTTTTTGTAGGGTTTCTTGTGAAATTGAAGGGTTTAATCTCAATTCTGCAAGAGGATCAACTGGACTTAAACGAATTATAAAAAAGCTGACTAACGATACTATAATAAGTAATGGTATCGTTTGTAATATTCTTTTAAGTATGTATTTGAATAAATTGTTCATTTTTTTATAAATATCTCGTCTATATTATATGTTACTCCAGAAAGAGGTGAAGGGTATATGTTTGCAAATTTTTTACGAAGTGCAATTACCCTTTGTGGTGAATACAAGTAAATTAAAGGTTTTTCATTATAAATAATTTCTTGGTATCTATCGTATAATTTTTTTCTTTCTTCAAATTTGATTTTCAAAGCTGCATTATCAATTAATTTGTCAAGTTCTTTTTCCCAAGGCAGGATGTCACTAGTTTTGTCTTGAGGCGTTCTTTGGTTGAAAAGATGTAGAGAACCAAATGAATACCACACGTTTTTTCCGCTGTGAGGTTCAAGCGGTGAACCTGTTAAACCCATAATGACCAAATCGTAATTAGGATTGTTTACTAATTTGTTTACAAGTGAATTAAATTCAATTGGTTTGAAATTAACTTTCATTCCTAATTCTTCTAAATCTTGTTTGACCATTACGCCAATAGCTTCACGCTCTGTGTTTCCTGCATTTGTAAATAGGTCTAGTTCGACTTTATTACCGTTTTTGTCGTAAAGAATTTTGTTTTTTAAGTAAAAACCTGATTGTTTAAGACATGATTTTGCTTTTTCTAAATCTTTTGAGTGTCCGTCTTTTAGCTTTTTATTAAGATAGATAGAATTTAGGCTTTCTGCTGTGAATAAAGGCGATGCAAGTCCGTTTGCGATGTTATTTACCATTGCATTTCTATCTATCGCATAATCTATTGCTGTTCTAAAATTTTTGTCGTTAAGCCAAACTTGTTTTTTTTGAGGAACATAATATTTTCCATTTTTATCTTTGCGAGTATTTAAATTTATTGAGATAAACATTGTCCCTGTGTCTGCTCCGATGTTGAAAATTTTGTAATCGGAATTTTTTTCTCTTTTTTTGTAAGTTCCAACAGTTGAGCCTTTAAGAGATATTTCGTCAATTTCTCCTGCTTCAAATTTTAGTATTTCGTTGTTTAAATCTCCAACGATTAAGTAAACTAATTTATCAAGATAAGGAAGTTTTTGACCTTTTTTATCTATTTCATAGTAGTTAGGATTTCTTTCAAAAACAATTCTTTGGGCTGGAACATATTCTTTTAGTTTAAAAGCTCCGCTAGTTACCATATTTTTTGGTGGAGTTGTTGTGTTTAAAAAATTGTTGAATGTTTCTTCGTTTGTTTTTACAACTTTTTCAAATACGTGTTTTGGTGCTATTGGAGTCGATAAATTTCTTAAAAATGGTGCAAATGGTTTTATTGTTTTAAATTGAACAGTATAATTATCAATTTTTGTTATTGTTGGAAGTTTTCCATCAATTAGAATTGAATCTCTTGTTGATGTATCTCCAAGTCCTTTGAATATTATGTCTTTCCAAGTAAAAACAACGTCATCAGCCGTTATTGGTTTTCCGTCAGTCCATTTTATTCCGTGTCTTAAATTTATTGTGTATGTTAGTCCGTCTTTTGAAATAGAAAAAGATTTTGCAAGTTTTGGGATAATTTCTCCTGTTTGTGCATCAGTTGTAACAAGTCCGTCATACATAATGCTAACCATTGTTGAAGATGTTGCATCTTTTGTGTTGAAAGGGTTAAATGTTTTTGGACCTTCTCCAATTGTTGAAGATACAAGTTTTCCGCCATAAGTTCCTATTGGGGTTTGAGATTGCCTGTAATCAATTTCATCTATTGTTATATTTTTAGGCTTTTGAGGAAAAATCACAGGTGTTTGTAAAACTTTTTCTGTTGTATTCGTGTCTTTTTCTTGAATGTCTTTTTTTATACAACCATGAAATGTTATTGATAACAGAATTAATATTACGGTTATTTTTAATACTTTTTTCATACTTTCTAAGGTATCATAAAAAAAGAAACTTTTAACCTGTCTTTGTGTTTAATTTTTTAATCTTAAATAAGCATAAGCATTGTAGTCTATTGACCCGTAGATAAGTCTTACAATGTTATTGTTGCAAGGGATTATTTTTACAAAATTTACTTCTTTTTCATCAAAGTCATAACTTGTTTCTATTGCTTTTACTCTTGCGATTTTTTTACTAGATTGAAAGAAATCAAGGTATAAATCTTTTCCTTCTTTTGTTGCAATCATTCTATAAAATCCGATAGGAATATCGGTTCCATCCGGAGTTGTTATTTCTACTGGAAGATTAAGGATTATATATTTTTCTCCTGTTTCTTTTATGTATGTTGTTTCGTTGTCGTCTTTTATACTTTTTCCATCTAAAGGTCTATCTTTTTTCTTTAGCTTTTTTTGTTGTTTTTCTTTTAAATCATTAACTGTTTTTTCAAATTCTTCATCTGTAATTTGTTTTTGATTTGCAAAAGGAATATCAAATCTATTTGTGTATTTTAGTAAATCGCTTAAATCTCCAGCAGAAAAATCAATATCTCCTTCTGCTGCTAGTGTAGGTAATCCGATTAGTATTGTTGTTATTAATAAAAATAGATGTTTTCTCATACTATGATTATAATATTATTTTTACTCAAATCAATAAAAAACAGAATATTTCATCCGCTTTATGTATTTGAAAAAAATATAAATATAAAGTATAATGAGAAAGTACAAAAGGTATTAATACATGAATGATACAATTGTAATATTTTTTACCATATTAATTACAACGGCTATTGCTTATTCTATCTATAAGTTTATGTTGGGTGTAGAAGATCATGTTTCTGAAAAAGATTTACAAATAACTTCTGAAGATATTGTTGCTCAATTAAATATTTTGTTAAAGCAAAAAAAATATAAGATTGTTGAGAATTTGGCAAAAAGTTATTTGAAATCAAAGAAAAATAATTTTGAAGTTAGAAGAATTTTAGCTAAAAATTATTTGGAAATGGGTGCGTTTGAAGAAGCCGTTGAAGAAGCAAAAAAACTTGTAAAAATGAATCCTAAAGATTCTGATTTAAAAATCTTTTTGGCAAATTGTTATAAAAAAATGAAAGAGCCACAAGAAGCAATTAAATCTTATTTGGAAGTTCTGAAAGATGATTTTGATAATGCTTGGGTTATGAAAAATTTAGCCGTTTTGTATTTGGAAACAAATCAAAAAATTTCTGCTATTAAAATGTATGAAAAAATGGTTGATTTTATTGAAAATCAAAATGAAAAAATTGAAGTTCAAATTATTATTGCAGAGTTATATACAACTATGAATGATTTTGCATCTGCAATCGCACAATATAATTCGATTTTATCGGTTTATCCTGACGATGTAGCAACAAAGAAAGCTCTTGTTGATATATATGAAATGCTAGAAAAATATGATGAGATGATTTCAATTGCTCAAAGTATTGAAAAAACGACAATTGATGAAAAAGAAGTTTTGTGGGCTTTAAAAAAACTTTTGGTTGCGAATAAAGCCTTAGAGCAATATGATGAGGCTTTAGAAATCGCTTATAAAATAAAAGAAAATTCTCTTTCTGATAAAATTAGAATTGGCGATGAAATTGCTCAAATTTTAGTAAAAACAGGTAAAATTGAAGACGGTATTTCTTTGTTTGAAGACCTTTTAGAAACAATGCCTCAAGATAAAGAGTTGAGTAAAAATTTGGCAAAAGCTTATGTTGAAAATGGTCAATTTGAAACAGCTGTTTCTATTTTTAAAAAGTTAATTGAAGATGCAAATTATTATGAAGTTGAAACTTTAAATAAAGAATTGAGCTCAATTTATACAGAGTGGGGTATTTATTTATTTAAACAAAAAGATAATGACGGATGTTTTAAAAAGTTCAATACAGCAATTCAATGTTATTCTAAAAACCCAGAAATATATTATAGATTAGGCTGTGTTGATGTAGAAATTAAAAACTTTAAAGAAGGTCTTTCTAACTTTAAAAAAGCAATAGAGTTAGATGATACAGTCGTAAAATATTATTATGCTGTTGCTGATTGTTATGCAGCTATGGACAGTTTATATGATGAGAAAAAATATTTGTCTGATAGTTTAAAATTAGATGATAAAAATTCAAAAGTGTATTATAAACTTGCCTTGATTTTCCAAGAGCAAAATGATTTGAATTCAGCAATGCAAAATATGGAAAAAGCAGTTTCTTTAGACGATGATTTTGTAGATGCAAAATTTAAACTTGCTCTTTTGTATGAACATATGGGAAAGAGAGAAGAAGCAATTGTTTTGTATGAACAAATTTTAAAAGTTGATCCAACAAATGATGCCGTTATTAACAATTTAGCAATGTTAGAAGGCTAATTAGTATTTTAATTTTTTTTTTATTTTCTAAATACAGACATTCCGTTAAATTCAAATATTGGTTTTTCGTCAGCAATATTTTCGGCTATTCTTTTTGAAAGTATCGCTCCAACAAGTGCTTCAAGTTGTGCCATAGGAAGCATATTCATCGGTAATGTTTCAAACCCTTGAGTCATTCTTAATGCTGATTGTAATGCTTTACTATCAGCTGGAGAACGATCTTTAAAGCAAGATGAAAGATGTAGAGCTTCTCTTGTTAGTGAAATATCGTATCTGTTTATTTTAATGTCTTTTTCTATTAATGTTTTAAAATAATCGCATCCACGAGTTGAAAATCTTTGTGTCCAATTGTTTCTGTTGAGTATATGTTTGCCAAGTCCAACTGTTTGATAGAATTTATACATCAATCTCCATTTTCCAACAAGTAAAGTGTTATCAGTTGGAAGAGAAATGCTTATTTGTGAGTGTTTTAGCGATGAAAAATTATCAAAAAAATGTTGAATATCCTGCATCGTAAAAAGTTTGTCTAATAGTATAATTTCGTTGTTTTTATCAATTACGGCAATACCTGAATCATTTGTAGCACTTGATGCAAGCATTAAACCTATATAATATTGAATCATTTTAAACCTATTTATTATTGAATATTAAATCTTCGTTTGCGCGAGGTCTTAGCCAATCACCTTCGCCAGTTATTTCTTTTCGTTTTGTTTTGTCTAAAGCTTGTGTTTCATTTGAAATACGTTTCATTTCACTATTATAAACTTTATTCAAGATAATTGCATTTGCTTCTGCTTCTTTATCGCCGTTAGCAAGTTTTTTAGCAGCTTCAGAAAGTTCTCCAATTTTGTTGATAGTGACCATTCTTTCTTGTTGTAGTTTATCTTGTTCTGCTTTGCTTAGTTTTGTTATGTCTTCAGTTGGTCTTTCAGAACTTTTAAATCTGTTTTTAAGAATAAGTATTTCAACTCTTCTGTTTTTTGCTTTGTTTTGTTCAGAGTCGTTTTTTACAATTGGTCTTGTGTCTGCGTATCCTACAACTGTAAACAAAGTCGGCATAAACTTAAATCTGTTTATTAAATATACTGTAAGTGCGCTTGCTCTTGCAGAAGATAATTCCCAGTTTGAAGGGAAAATTGATTTGATTGGGTCAGAGTCTGTATGACCTTCAATTCTCATATTGTGAAGAATGAATTTTTTGGCAATAATAACACCAACTTTATCAATTTTTGCTTTTGCAGTATCGTTGATTTTTGCTGAACCTCTAGCAAAAAGCATATCATCTTTGAAACTTATTAAAAGTCCTCGTTCTGTTTTTTCTGCTTTAACTCCTTCTAATTCTCCTTCTTTTGCAGCTGTATTAATTTCTTTTTCCATTTCATCCATTGAACGTTCTTCGTATTTTGGATTCATGTATTCCATCATTAATGGTGCAACCATAGCATCACCTTGGGCACTATCAAATAAATCTTTTGAACCTTTGTCGTCCATCATTCCTTCAGAACCTTGAAGAATAGATGGTGCTGCAAAAGCAGCTCTTAATGAGTTTTCAAGTGCTTCAAAATCTTTTATGTCAACTTGTGCCAATGCGTACAGAACAACGAAAGTTGCGAAAAGCAACGTTACAAAGTCGGAATATGAAACCATCCAACGTTCAAGATTAACATGTTCTGCTTCTTTTTTCTTTTTTGCCATTATGCGTCCTTAAGAAGATATGAATTCAATTTTCTTTCAATTAATGCTGGACTTTCTCCTGCTTGTATTGCAAGGATACCTTCAAGCATAATTTCTTTTGCTAAAATTAATTTTTGGTAGTTTGCTTTAATTCTTGTACCACAAGGAATGAAGATTAAGTTTGCAGCATACAAACCATAAACTGTTGCAACGAATGCAACCGCAATACCTGCACCAAGTTTTGATGGGTCAGATAAGTTCTGCATAACTTGGATTAGCCCGATAACGGCACCAATGATACCAAATGTTGGAAGGTAACCACCTGCTGATTCCCAAATTGCAGCACCTTTTTTTACCATTTCTTCGATTTGACCGATTTGGTTTTCCATCATACCTTGTACTAATGTCGGATCAGCACCATCGGCAACTGCTTCTAAACCCATTGCAAGTAGTGGGTCTGATGCATTTTTAGCTTCTTTTTCAAGTATGATAACACCTTCTTTTCTTGCTTTAGTTGCAAAGCCGACTATTTCTTGTATAAGTTTTGGATAATCTACTTGTGGTGGGAAAACAACTGTTTTTAACATTTTTAAACCAGTTTTTAGGTCGTCTGGTGGGAAACTTACGATTACACCACCTGCTGTACCACCAAATACAATCATACCGGCAGTAATTTGAAGCAATTGTCCTACGTTTCCGCCTTCCATTGCTTGTGCGCCTAAAATCATCGTTGTTCCGACTATGATACCGACAAATGCAAATATATCCATATATTTTACTCCAATTGTATACTATTCTAATTTATCTTATTTTTTGTGCGTTTACATCATTTAATTAATGTAATGTTGTTAATAGAACGGGTTCGTCTTCTGTCACAAGAACTGTGTGTTCAAAGTGTGCAGATGGCATATTGTCAATAGTTTTTACTGTCCATTTATCTTCCAATACTTCAACATCATCACCACCAAGGTTAAGCATTGGTTCTATTGCGATTGTCATACCTGCTTTTAATATTGTATTTTGATAACCTGTTTTGTAATTATAAACAAATGGATCTTCGTGCATGTTGTGTCCGACACCGTGTCCACCATATTGTCTTACAATTCCAAGTTTTTCTCGTATTGCAACTTTTTCAATTGCTTCTCCAACCATATCAAGAGTATTTCCGTCTTTCATAAACGAAATACCTGCAAATAAAGATTCTTCAGTTGCTTTTAGCAATCTTTTTTTCTCATCATCAATTTCGCCAACTGCATAAGTCCAAGCGCTATCACCAACAAGTCCGCCGTATGTTGCACCAACGTCAATGCTTATGATATCGCCTTCTTTTAGAATAACATTTTCAAGAGGAAAACCGTGTACAACTTGTTCGTTTACAGAAGCACAAATACAAGCAGGAAAACCATTATAACCAAGAAATGTAGGAATAGCTCTGTTGTCTTTTATTATTTGCATTGCAACATCATCTAAATATTTTGTTGTTATTCCTGGTTTTATGATTTTCTTCATTTCTTGATGAACAAGAGCAACAATGTGTCCTGCTTGTTTCATTCTTTTTATTTCTTCTCTTGATTTCTTTTTAATCAATGTTATCCTTCTTTCTTTTTTGATTATGTTTCTATTATACCCTAAAAGTCAGGTTGTAAAGTTTTATATTTAAAAAGGACGAATAAATTAATATTCGCCCTTTTCCTGAATTGTTCAAGTTTGTTTAGATAACTTCCATCATTCTGTCCCAAACTACATTGATTTCTCCGTTTGCATCGATTTTTTTCAATGAACCTTTTTTGTCATAAAAATCAATTAGAGGAGCTGTTTCTTTGAAATAAGTTTCAAATCTAAGTTTTGCAGTTTCTTCTGTGTCGTCTTTTCTTTGAGTAAGTTCAACACCGCAATCATCGCAAATACCTTCTTTTTTAGGTTTTAGAGTTTTGATGTTGTAAATTCTTCCGCATTTAGGGCAAGAACGACGTGTTACAATTCTGTCTAGTAATAAATCTTGAGGAATATCAAAATAAATTACTTTGAAATCAACATCATTGTTACCTGCGTCGATTTCTTTTAGCATTTCTTCAAGCATTTCAGCTTGTTCTGTGCTTCTTGGAAAACCATCAAGAATGAAACCATTTGCACAATCTTGTTCTTTTAATCTTGTTTTTATGATTGAAGCAACAATTTCAACAGGAACAAGTTGTCCTTTTTCGATGTAACTTTTTGCAGTTTTACCATCTTCTGTTCCATCAGCAATAGCTTTTCTAAGTAGAGAACCTGTATCAACGTGAGGATAGTTAAGTTCTTTTGAAAGTCTATCTGTTTGAGTTCCTTTTCCTGATGCTGGTGGTCCTAAAAATACTAATTCTTTTTTTGTCATTGAATTACCCTCTTTTAAACTATAAACACTAATTTTTTCTTTTATTATAAACCAAGTATAAAAAAAATGGGCTTCTAATTTTTAGAAACCCATTTTTTGTTGTATTTTTATGTATCAATATTTGTTGCGTAAACAGCGTTAGCTTCGATGAAATCTCTACGTTGTTCAACTTGGTCGCCCATCAAGATATCAA